>JAFAOB010000416.1 GCA_019238055.1 Alphaproteobacteria bacterium | reverse complement strand
GCTCGGTCCTCTCGACCGCAAGAAAACAGGGATGGAACATCCTCGCTACCCTCATCGCTGATCCCAGCGCTCTGGTCTCACAACTCCGGGTAAGCTGAACCAATCACGCTACCTGGGCAGTTACAGATTTTGCTGATAAGCGATATGGATCAGACGATCGAGAACCGGGTCGCGAAACACTCGCCACCAAGCCTCGTATTGCTCCCGCCTGGTGTCGACCGAAGGTTGGTGGGCTTCGAGATATTGGTTGGCGACCAAGACCGGGGGCGACTTGTAATCGGGACCGACCATACAGCCGCCGCAGGCAATGACCAGCAACAGACCGGCGAAACGCCCAAGCCGAAATCCTGGATTACGGGACGCATCCGATTGCGTGTGGCGAAGCTTTCGTGGGACTTCCCTCATCCCAGTCACGACCCCCAAAGGCTTCGGTGCCGCACTCATCATGATCCCGCCATCCCAGCACCAGATTCGGCGTTCTCATGGCCTTACAAGCGCATTGCGCGTATTACAATCAACCAGTTTCTACCGCAACAACGCATATTGTTGAATTTCCCGATTCGGGGGTTGCCGCCGTCAATGAAAAGTCATCTGTTCGACGGCTAGATTTCCGACGTTTTCCTCTGACTTCGCTAACTCTGGTTGTGGTTGGCCGATTGGGCGGCGGTACTCTGCGTTCCTAAAAGGCGAGTTCGGGTTGCGGCAGATCGCTGCCTGAGCCAGGCCTGGAACATCGCTTCTTTGCACGGCTCCGAGAGTTCACGAACATGTTCTTTCATGCAGGCTTTGATTCGCCCCTGGCCGGATGGGACCTAGCCGCAGAAATGTGCGATATCGGGTCTGCATGCTTGCAGCACCGCCCTCGCTTCCGGGCCCATTTCCTGCGCAAAGGCAGCCGAGACCGACAACAACAGGACGGCGGCAGCCGCCATGATCTTGTTTGACAGCACTTCCTCCCCTGTATTCCCCGAAAGTATTATCTCCCGAGGCACGAGCGAGAACAACTATTCTTATCGCCACACGTTCGAACAGCGGTTTGGTATGAAGCAGGTTGCCTTTCCTGCTGAGCCGGGGCTGCAATTGAGCTTCCCGAGGCGTGCAGGCGCGCGCATCATAGCGGGTATGGCCGACCCTCAATCAACGGGAGAGATCGGCTGGCTTAGGGAGGATCTACGATGGCGGTGCCTGCCACCGACGATATCGCGGTATGGTATGCGCTCTATCGGCTGATGACCGATTATTGGGCGGAGGTGGACCACAGCGGCGGCGAACGAGCACACGAATTTTATCTGCCAAACGCGCTCTATGCTGTCGGTAACAACCGGTTCGAAGGAACCGACAAGATTCGGGCCTTCTACGCTCGGCGTCGGCAGATCGGCAACAGCTCGACGCGCCATCTTGTCGATAATTTTCAGGTGTTTCGCAATGATGCGGAGCGTGCCCGTGCCGCCGGCGTCATGACGCTCTATCGCGCCGATGGCCGGCCGCCGTTTCGGGGTGTGAGGCCGCCGGCCATGATCGCCGATTTCGAGGCGCAGTGCGTGTGGGTCGATGACCGGCAATGGCGATTTCGGTCACACCTGTTGCGGCCGATTTTTGTCGGTAGCGACCTCCCATTCTCGATCATGATCGACCCGCAGCGCCTCTAGCGCTTGTCCCTCTCGGTAGGGGCACAGATTGTGGGTCTTAGTGGAACGCTTTGATTGCATTGACTAAGGTTTGAACGACACCCCAAACCAGCGGGATTCCGACAAAACCCCAGGCCAGCGCCAGTTTCAATGCATTATGAGTGGCCCTTGGTCCACGATCGTTCGCCATCCTCATCGCTCCGCCATAACTCGGCGTCCGACACCCTGCGGCTCAGTCTCGCCGATGTAGTAACGCTCGGCCACCGGCCGGATCAGGACGTTGGCTACAAAGCCTATGACGAGCAGAAACGCCATCACATACATCGTCACATTATAGGCCTGCGCGGCCGGGACCCCGTGGGTCACGTTGTATTGGCGGATATAGTTGACCAATACCGGTCCGAGGATTCCGGCCATCGACCAGGCGGTCAGCAACATTCCGTGAATGGCGCCGACATAGCGGGTCCCGAACAGGTCGCGCAGATAGGCAGGAACGGTTGCGAAGCCGCCGCCATACATGCTGAAAATCACTGCATAGCAGAACACGAACAAGGCCACACTGCGGACCGCACCGCTATGCGGTACCAAGGCGTAGAGAAATGCACCAAGTGCAAAGAACACGAAGTAGGTGTTCTTGCGGCCGATAAAATCTGAGATCGACGACCAGAAATAGCGCCCACCCATGTTGAACAGGCTGAATAAGCCGATGAGCCCCGATGCCGCGACTGCGGTAATTCGATGATGGAACATTTCCTGGCACATTGCCGAGGCCTGACCCAAGACGCCGATGCCGGCGGTCACGTTCAGACACAAAACGAGCCAGACTAGCCAGAATTGAGGTGTCTTCAGCGCGTCATAGACGAACACATCACGGGTCGTAACCAGTCGTTGCGGCTGGACCGGAGCGACGTATCCCGCCGGCTGCCAGCCCGGTGGCGGGACGCGTACGATTGCTGCCCCCACCATCATGAAGCACAGATAAATGATGCCCATAGCGATAAAGGTTTCGGCTACGCCGACATGACTCGGCGTCGAAAACTTGCTCATCAGCCATACCGAGAGCGGTGCGGCAATAAACGCGCCGCCGCCAAACCCCATGATTGCCATGCCCGTCGCCATACCCGGACGGTCGGGAAACCAGCGGATCAGCGTCGATACTGGCGAGATATACCCGATACCGAGACCGATCCCGCCGAGCACGCCGTATCCCAGATAGACGATCCACAAATTATGCAAGTAGACCCCGATCGCCGCGACGAAGAAGCCGCCCGACCAGCACAGCGCTGCGGTGAACATCGCCCGCCGCGGCCCGCCTTCCTCGACCCAGCGCCCAAGCAGCGCGGCGGAAGCCCCAAGAAAGAAGATAGCGATGCTGAAGATCCAGCCGAGTTCGGTCAGCTTCCAATCATTGGGGGCGTGCGTCGTGATGCCGATCAGTTTTGTCATCGGCAGATTGAAAACGCTAAACGCGTAGGCCTCACCAATGCAGAGATGAACGCATAACGCCGCCGGCGGGATCAGCCATCGGCTATAGCCCGGCGGCGCAACCGAGCGATCCCGGTGCAGAAACGACAATGCCACGTTACCTCCCGACTATGCTTTGCTCGCGATTAATCACTTCTTCGGCTCGCCAGCATTCTTCAACCCGAAATATTATAGCCTTATGCAAACCGAATTCGCACCAGCTATCAGCAGGTTGCCGATGCCCTGTTGAAGCGATCGGGTCACACCCACCCCTTTATCCCTGCCCCACCCTTTATCCGTGCCAAGGCGACCCAACATGTCGAAGGTCGAGCCGGACGCAATGCTGTCGCCGCGAATTATCGTAACCATGGCGTTCTGGCCGCGCCTAACTAATCAAAGACTCGTGCGCAGCTTTGCGCGTCTATTGGATCTCCGCTGCCAATGACTGACTTCGCCCTCAAGGAAGGGCTCGGCTTTTCCGACCTCTACGATCGCAACGGCCTCGTGCGCGTCGATCGAGCGTTCGTCGCTCATCTTGCCGCCGTGGATATGGCCCTGCACGATCGGCTGATGGCCGCGAGGCGAGACCCGGAGGCGGTCAGTCGGCCCGATGAATCCGATCTGCTGGTCGAACTGGCCCCGCATGTCGAGGATTTTCTTGGCGAATTGTTCGGCATCGCCGGAGAAGTCCGGGCACTGCAGGCGCGCCACCAAGAGTTGGCGCCGCTCTATTCGGTCAAGCGGTTGTTTGTGCAGCGCCGGGCGGTCAAAGGCGTCAAGGAGCCGGACGCGGCGGCGATCAACGGCGCCGCCCTGGCGCGCGAACTCGACGCGCTGATCGGCGGCCCATTCGATGATGTCGCCACATGGGAACGCCGCTACGCCGAGCATGTAAGCCGCTGGCTTGAAGACGAGGCCGGCAACGCCGCCGCACTCGACAAGGCGCAGCGCTACGCCGCCTGGGCGACCCTCTCGCCCGATGGCAGAAAGAAGCACCTTCGCGGCGTGCTGTTCCAGGTGCCGCACCGGCTTGACATGAACCATCTTGTTCCGGTCGAGACCGTCGAGCGCGACGGGGTGGCGATGCTGCACCTGCCCGAGGATGATTGGCGGCATCGCGAAGGTTTTGCGCTGACGGATCGTGGAACCGACCTCACCGGTGCGCTCGACCAGGCGAATTACTGCATCTGGTGCCACAATCAGGGGAAGGACAGCTGTTCCAAAGGGCTCAAGGAAAAGGACGGCGCGTTTAAAAACAGCGTCTTTGGCGTGACTCTCGCCGGCTGCCCGCTCGAGGAAAAGATTTCGGAGATGAATCTGGTCAAGGCGCGCGGCTATGGCCTCGGCGCGCTGGCCATTGTCGCTGTCGACAACCCGATCTGTGCGGCGACCGGACACCGCATCTGCAACGATTGCATGAAGGCCTGCATCTACCAGCGCCAGGAACCGGTCGACATTCCGCAGATCGAGACCCGCACCTTAAAGGACGTGCTGGGCCTGCCTTGGGGATTCGAGATCTATTCACTGTTGACGCGGTGGAACCCGCTCAACATTCGACGGCCCCTGCCGCGGCCCGAAACCGGCAAAAAAGTGCTGGTGGTCGGGCTCGGACCAGCCGGATTCACCTTGGCGCATCATCTGATCAATGACGGCCATTTCGTGGCCGCGATTGACGGACTGAAGATCGAGCCATTGCCATCCAAAATTTCGGGTGTGACCCCCGATGGCAGCCGCGTGCCATTCGAGCCAATTCGTGATGTCACAACCCTCGTCGACAGTCTCGACGATAGGATTATGGCCGGGTTCGGCGGGGTCGCCGAATACGGCATTACCGTCCGCTGGGATAAGAATTTTCTGAAGATTGTGCGCCTGTTGCTCGAACGCCGCAGCCAATTCGCGATGTATGGCGGGGTGCGCTTTGGCGGCACGATCACAATCGACAGCGCCTTCGATCTCGGCTTCGACCATGTTGCATTGTGCGCCGGCGCGGGCCGCCCGACGGTGATCCCAATGCCGAACAATCTGGCACCGGGTGTCAGACAAGCCTCGGATTTCCTGATGGCATTGCAGCTGACCGGTGCTGCGAAAACCGGCAGCATCGCCAATCTCAGCGTGCGTTTGCCGGTCGTCGTGATCGGCGGCGGGCTGACCGCGATCGACACCGCGACCGAATCGCTCGCCTACTATCCTGTCCAGGTCGAGAAATTCCTGTCGCGCTACGAGATCCTGGTTGCCGAGCGCGGCGAAGACGCGGTGCGCTCCCAGTGGAATGCGGCCGAACGCGAGACTGCGGCTGAGTTCATCGCCCACGGCCGTGCGCTGCGCGCCGAGCGCGAGGCCGCGCGCCGCGAAGGCCGACCGCCGCGGCTTGTCGAGCTGCTCGAGGGGTGGGGCGGGGTGACGATCGCCTATCGCCGTCGCCTGATCGATTCGCCGAGCTATACCCTCAACCATGAAGAAGTCGCCAAGGCGATGGAGGAGGGCATTCGCTTTACCGAATTGCTGACCCCGGCCGAGGTCGAGGTCGACCAGTTCGGCCGGGCGAAAGCATTGCGGCTGACGCGGCATCGCGCGCGCGAGGTCGGCGGCGGCGCGCCCGCTGTCGATCAGGGGCCCGGCGAGACCGTCGTCTTGCCGGCGCGCACGATCCTGGTCGCCGCCGGAACCCAGCCCAATACCGTATTGGCGCGCGAAGATCCCGATAACATCGTCCTCGACGGACGCTATTTCCGTGCCCTCGACGAGGATGGCAAGCCGGCGGTGCCGGAACGGGTAGCAAAGCCCGCGGCGGTGCGGGTTCTGACCCATTTGCGCGAGGATGGCCGCGCGGTCAGCTTTTTTGGCGATCTGCATCCGAGCTTTTCGGGAAATGTCGTCAAAGCGATGGGCGGCGCCACGCTCGGCTATCCAGTGGTCAGCCGGATGCTGGCGCGGCGCCAGGTATCGGCTCCCTCGCCATCGCAATTGCAAGCGCGGCTCGATGATGAGTTGCGCGCGCGGGTTTACGAAGTCATTCGCCTGACACCCAAGATCCTCGAAATCGTGATCAAGGCGCCAATGGCTGCGCGTGCCTTCAAGCCGGGTCAATTCTATCGGCTGCAGAATTACGAAACCCTGGCGGCACAGGTCGATGGCACGACCCTCGCGATGGAGGGCTTGGCGCTGACCGGGGCCAGCGTTGACAACGACCGAGGCTTGTTGTCGACGATCGTCCTCGAAATGGGCGGCTCGTCCGATCTGTGCGCATTGCTGAAGCCGGGCGAGCCGGTGATCCTGATGGGTCCGACGGGCACCCCGACCGAAACGCCGTCAGGCGAAACCGTGTTGCTGGTCGGCGGCGGGCTCGGCAATGCGGTGCTGTTCTCAATCGCCGCGGCGTTGCGGGCGCAGGGCTCGCGCGTCCTCTACTTCGCCGGCTACAAGACGATCGCCGATCGCTACAAGGTCGAGGACATCGAGCGCTCGGCCGACGCTGTCGTGTGGTGCTGCGATCAGGCGCCCGGGTTTGTTCCGGGACGGCCGCAGGACCACGCCTTTGTCGGCAATATCGTCGAGGCGATCGCGGCCTATGGCGCCGGCGATCTGGGGCCGGTCACGATCCCGCTCGACGAGGTCGACCGCATCATCGCAATTGGCTCGGACGGCATGATGAATGCGGTCGCCGAGGCGCGGCAGGCGCGGCTCAAAGGCTATTTCCGTCCCGACCACCGCGCAATCGCGTCGATCAACTCGCCGATGCAGTGCATGATGAAAGAGATCTGCGCGCAGTGCTTGCAGATGCATCGCGACCCGGTGACCGGCACCGAGACGGTGGTTTTCTCCTGCTTCAACCAGGATCAGGAGATGGATCGGGTTGATTTCGGCGCGTTGCACCGCCGTCTCTCACAAAACGGCGCCCAGGAAAAGCTGACCCGATTATGGATCGACCGCTGTCTGCATCATCTCGGTGAACGCCCGGCCCTGGCGGCGGAATAAGCGCTCGCAATGTTTAGGTCGATGGCGCGCAACGAGAGCCGCCGACCCCGCTATCAGGGATTCTTGCTGATAAATACCGGGTTTGAGAAACGGTCGACCGAACTTTCTGACCCTATGCTCAACAGGTGGCGCGGTCGAGCCGCCCAGTCTATTTTCTGAGGATCGCTGATTCCCGGACGACGACATGACGGAAGCGCCGTAAATTTCTGCTCGCGCGAGCCCTGATCAACCGCGGGCATTGACGTGAAGCAGACCCGATTTCGCCTTCTCTCGACGAGTCTTGAACCTGTGAGTGTTCCGCGCGACGAAACTCCGATTTTTCGTGCGGATCAGTCTTAAGTCCGAGCCTGAAAGCAGAAGACCCCGATGGCTCACACCTGCATCGTAACAGGCGGTGCCGGCTTTATCGGGTGCGCGGTTTCCGCCAGGCTCGCCGCGAAGTTCGATGAGGTTATCGCGGTCGATAATCTCCATCCGCAGGTCCATGGACAATCCATGCGCCCTGAGCTTCTCCATCAGAAGGTGAGGCTGGTCACTGTCGATGTCACTCTTGACGCGACCTGGGACCGGCTGCTGAAAGATGTTCAGCCTGATGTTATCGTGCACCTCGCGGCGGAAACCGGAACCGCGCAATCGCTGACCGAGGGTAGCCGTCACGCCAATGTCAATGTCGCTGGCACCACGCGGATGCTTGATGCGCTGGCTCGAACCTATTTACTGCCCGAGCGGATCATCCTGGCGTCAACGCGCGCCATCTACGGCGAGGGCGCCTGGCGCAATAACGACACCGGTGGCATCGTCTATCCCGGGCAACGTTCCCGGTCGCAGTTGGAGTGCCAGGAATGGGATTTTCCGGGTCTGAGCTTTCTGCCATTTACCGCCTTATCCACCGAACCGCGGCCGACCAGCATCTACGGAGCCACCAAGCTCGCTCAAGAACACATTTTACGCGCCTGGGCCTTGTCGCTCGGCACAAAGGTCGTGATCCTGCGGCTGCAAAACGTGTATGGTCCTGGCCAATCGCTGATCAATTCCTACACCGGTATCGTATCCCTCTTCGCTCGGCTGGCACGCGCGCATAAGAGCATACCGATTTACGAAGACGGTCAGATGCTTCGAGATTTCATCTTCATTGATGACGTGGCTGCGGCAGTCTGTGCTGCTGCTTGCGAGGAGGCTCCATCAGCGAATGCCTACGATATCGGCTCAGGTCAGGTGACCTCTGTCCGGCAGCTCGCCACCTTGATTGCAGGCCTCTATGACGCGCCGGCGCCGCATGTGAATGGCGCGTTTCGCCATGGAGACGTGCGTCACGCTGCGTGCGATATCTCACCTGCTCGTGATGATCTCGATTGGCGGCCCCGTTGGCGTCTGGAAGAGGGGTTGCGGGCTCTGTGCCGCTGGATCGATGCGATGGAGCCCTGACGATGACAAACATCGCCTGCGTTTCTGTCCGCCATCCTTGCAGTGCGTATCGCCGTCTGCTCTCGGCGTGGCCTGTGGCAACACGCCAGGAAGACATCCGCCGGGGGCGGATTCGGGCGCGCTCGGGCAATTAAGCTTCCAAGCGCCATATTCGCTTATATCGTCAGGCGCATTCTTACGACGGTTCCGGTCATGGCCGTCGTCGCCCTGTTCGTTTTTTGCCTCCTCCATTTGACCCCTGGCGACCCGGCTGCGATCATCGCCGGGGACACCGCAAGCCCCGCCGATATCGCACGCATTCACCGGGCGCTTGGGCTCGACCGGCCATTCTATGTGCAATTTGCAACCTGGGTTTGGCAATTGCTGCACGGCGATCTCGGCGTCTCGATTTTTACCAACCTTCCGGTCACCACCCTTATTGGCCAGCGGGTCGGGCCGACCCTGGCTCTGGCGATCTCGACTCTGGTCGTTTCGGTGCTGGCGGCGATCCCGATGGGCGTGCTGGCCGCCTGGCGAGCCGGATCATGGATCGACCGCGGCGTCATGGCGTTTGCGGTGCTCGGGTTTTCGGTACCGGTCTTTGTCCTCGCCTATGTGCTGATTTATCTGTTCGCCATACGCACCGAATGGTTGCCAGTCCAAGGTTTTGTCGGTCCCGACCACGGCTTGTGGCCGTTCTTGTCACATCTTCTGATGCCGACCCTGGCGCTCGCCATGGTCTATACCGCGCTGATCGCGCGCATGACGCGCGCCAGCGTGCTTGACGTGCTCGCCCAGGACTACATCCGCACGGCCCGGGCCAAGGGGCTTGGAAGCGGCGACGTGCTGATCCGCCACGCACTGAAGAATGCTGCGGTGCCGATTGTGACGATCATCGGCATCGGGATCGCCTCACTGGTCGCGGGTGTCGTGGTCACTGAGACGGTATTTGCAATCCCCGGGCTGGGTCGGCTTACCGTCGACGCGATCCTGCGCCGCGACTATCCGATAATCCAAGGGGTCATTCTGACTTTTTCGGGCATCTATGTGCTGATCAACCTGCTCGTTGATCTCAGCTATACACTGCTCGATCCGCGCATCCGGTATTGAAGCCTTGGCGGTAGCGCAGACTGATCTCAGCTTTGTCGTTGCGCCGCGGGGGCCGGGGCGCCGTCTGCGCGACCCTATCCGACGCCATCCAACGATCGTCATCGGAGGTGTTCTGCTCGGGCTGATCGGATTGATGGCGGTATTGGCGCCCTATCTCGGCACGACCGACCCGCAAGCATTATCGCCGATCCAGCGCTTGCGGTGGCCTTCTCCGGAGCACTGGTTCGGCACCGACATGCTCGGCCGTGACGTCTATAGCCGCACCGTCTACGGAGCCCGGGTGTCACTGACGGTCGGCCTCAGCGTCGCGCTATTGAGCACTGCGATCGGTCTTTTGATCGGGCTCATCACAGGCTTTAACCGATGGGCCGACGCGATTTTGATGCGGATCATGGATGGGCTAATGGCGATCCCGGCTGTGCTGATTGCGATTGCATTGATGGCGCTGACGCGGGCCAGCCTGGAAAACGTTGTTTTGGCGATCACCATCGCCGAAGCGCCGCGGGTCGCTCGACTGGTGCGCGGAGTCGTGTTGACATTGCGCGACTTGCCCTTTGTCGAGGCCGCGATCGCCAGTGGAGCCAGTCTGCCTCGTTTACTATGGCGACATATCGTTCCCAATTCGCTGCCGCCGGTGTTCGTACAGGCGACCTACACCGCAGCCTCGGCAATGCTGGTCGAGGCCATCCTGTCCTTTCTTGGCGCCGGCACGCCGCCCAACATTCCAAGTTGGGGCAATATCATGGCCGAGGGACGCAGCCTGTTCCAGGTCGCATGTTACATCGTGCTGTTCCCCGGCGCGTTCTTGTCGGCAACCGTGCTGGCGATCAATTTGTTGGGCGACGGCCTGCGCGACGCGCTCGATCCGCGTCTCGCGCAGCGGATATAGCATCTTTGCCGATCGTGACGTCCGTTCTGCCGGGGCCGACGGCCAGCCAGCCTCGAACCAGTCGGCTCTATCGCATATTGCCGGTATGGCCGAGGGAATAGCGGCCGGGCTGCGGCCACACCGTCAGGCCGTGTGGCTCTTTGCCGACCGGAATTTCCTTAACCGCACCCGTTGTCGTATTGATGTCGTAAACGACATTGTCATAGCGGCCAGACAACCATAGGTCTTTGCCATCCGCGCTTACATCACCCATATCGGGGCTGCCGCCGCCGGGGATCGGCCAAGTCTTCCCGACCGCGCGCGTCTTGAAATCGATAACGCTGATGCTGCCTGGGCCATGCGGCGCGCCATGGATTTTGTGCGAGCCGCGGTTCGAGACATAGAGTTTCCTTCCGTCGCGGCTCGGGTACAGCCCGTGCGTGCCGATCCCGGTCGGGATGAAGCCAACTCTGGTAAAATCGTCGCCATCGACCAGAAACACGCCATCGGCAAGCATGTCGGCTGCATAAAAAATCTTGCCGTCGGGAGAAACGCGAATGTCCTGCAGCATGCCGCGCGCATCGAGCTTCAGGTATCCGAGCACTTTGCGATTGACGAGGTCGATCTTGACGAGGCCGCCGCCACGAAACTCGCAAGTGAAAATCGCATAACGGCCATCAATCGAAAAATCGGCGTGGTTGATCCCCGAGCAACCTGGCGTCGCCACCGATTCCTGCAGCGCCATCGTATGCGGATCACGAAAATCGAGGCGTTTCAAGCGTTCAGCAACGACGATCGCCGATTTGCCGTCTGGTGCGAAATACATGTTGTACGGGTCGGCAACGAGAACCCTCGCGCCCGGTCTGCCGGTTTTGGGATCGATCGGCGTCAAGCTCCCGTCAGTGCGGCGACGCCCGTTATTGGCAACCCACAACATCTGTAAATCCCAGGCAGGGACCACATGTTGCGGAAGGAAGCCGACAGGAAACCGATCGATCACTTGGTGGGAAACGGGATCGATCACATAGACGTCGTTCGAGCGCAGGTTTGGCACATAAACCCGTGTCAGCGCACCCGCGACCGCCGGGCTC
Organism: Alphaproteobacteria bacterium; assembly: GCA_019238055.1. GTDB lineage: Bacteria > Pseudomonadota > Alphaproteobacteria > ATCC43930 > CGMCC-115725 > AP-15. The sequence goes on along the minus strand of JAFAOB010000416.1, from coordinate 9,858 downwards.
AGCATGTTGGGGCCGGCAGTGCTGTACAGGTTGTCCGGGTCGAGAACAGGCAGCATTCCCGGCACTGTGCGAACCGGCACAGGAGTGGATTGCGGCGCCTGCGCTGCCAGCGGCGTTGTTGGAACAGGCGCTGTTTTCGGCGGGATTGGCGATTGCGTCACCTGCACGATCGCGGCGGCGGCCGAGCACAGCAGCCCATAACCGCCGTCCACGGCGCTTGCCGGCCAGATCGGCAAACCGCAGATCCAGACGCCGAGCGCCAGCAGTGGTACAATCAATAGGGCGATGCGGGACCAGCGGCGGATCAGCTGATGCAAGAGATGCCTCCGAAGCGAAAAGAGAAACAGCGTGCTGTGCCGCAAGTCTTGACAATCAATGGTGCGCAGTAGCGCTTTTGATAGCAGCGACGGTATGCGCCACAATCAGATCGATACCGAGCCGGCCGAGTGCAGCGCTGGAGCGGCGCGGATCGCCATGGGTTCCGTCGCCGGGCTTGGTCTCGCCAAGCATATCGCTTCGCACCAGATTGGGATCGGTCGCCATCATCAGCGAGGTGTCTAGCAATCCGGCATGGCTGCCGATTTCAGCCTCGCTGTAGCCTTTGCTTTTCAGCAGTTGGGCAAACTCGTTTTCGCTGGCCCGGTAATATTCGGTCAGCGCATAGGCCCGAACCGGCGTTCCGGCCCATTCCCGATTGAGCCGTTGCGCCACTGCATCGTCATTTTTCTGGTAGCCGCCGTGGTCGCCGAGAAAGACGATGTTGCGAAAGCCGGCGAGTTTGAAGCTCTTGGCGGCGTATTCGAGAGTGGTCTCGAACGCGGCCGGCGGAAGGGTGATTGTCCCAGGGAATCTGAGATGCCCTTCCGGGCGGTCGATGTTGCCTTCGGGCACATAGGCCACAACGGGCGCTACGAGCGCGTTGCCGAGTGTATCGGCGATTTTTCCCGCCAGTACCTTGACCCGAACATTGTGCTTGCCCAGGGCCATTTGTGGGCCGTTTTGCTCGGTGCCGCCGATTGGCACGAGAATCGTTGTTTTACCGGCCTGGATATCGGCGCGCAGCTCGGGCCAAGTCAGATCTTCAAGATAGATGCTGGCTGATGGGGCCGCCTGCGCCCCGCTCGTGCCGATCAGCAACCCCAACAGCAACAGCAAGCCCCTTGCCATCGCTTCATCCTCCGCAGCCCGCCGCTTACGACACAACCGCAATCAAGCAACCCCGACGACTGCCGGCTTGGAACGACAGCTCCGGATGCCGTTCTGCCGTTTCTCGTTTGTTACGCACTGTTTGTTCGATCGACAGAAATAACGGCGGGAAAAAGGCAGTGTGGCAGACGAGCATTGGGAGCTGTGGAATGACAGAGCCGCCGCGCGCCGCGATGCGAGCGGTCGACGAATCGTCGGCCGGAAAATCGCCAGTCCGGCCTCGGCGAAGTGTCAGTGGACGTCATGCGAGATCAATGTTGCGCCGATGCAAAAGATCACGATTGCAAGCGGCGGTATGCGCCAGCGCTCAAGCAAAAGAAAGCCCGCCAGAGCAATCGCGACATCGCGGCCATTAACCACCGCGCTTACCCAGATCGGGTTGTAAAGGGCTGCTCCGAGAACGCCAACGACGGCGGCATTGATGCCGGCCAAGGCGGCCCGCGCGGCCGGATGATGTCCGAGCCACAACCATACCCGCAGGCCGGCCAGCGCGATCAGCATGCCTGGCAAAAACATGAAGACGAGCGCGACACCCGACCACAATAGCGCTGCGCCGTGAGGTGCCATGACTGCGCCGAGATAGGCCGAGAAGGTGAAGAGCGGCCCCGGTATTGCTTGCGCTACGCCGTAGCCAGCGAGAAACGTGCCGTCTGAGATCCAGCCCTGCGGCACCAGGGCATCTCGCAGCAATGGCAGGACCACGTGACCGCCACCAAACACCAGCGCGCCGGCCTTGTAAAAGATCCCGGCCAACGCCAGCAGACTATGCGGCGCAGTGGTGCCAGCCAGTGGCAATGCTACCAGCAGCATGAGGAACAGCACCAAGGCCCCGCCGCCCGTGCGCAATGTGACGGGCATAGCCGGCAGCCCGGGAGCAGCCGGCAGATTGCGGCACAATAGCGCTCCGCCGACCGCGCCGATCAGCAGCGCTCCGATCTGCACCAAGGGGCCGCTGATAACCAACAGCAGTGCCGCCGCAACCAGGGCCAACGCGGCTCGCGGCCGGTCGGGACAGAGATTGCGCGCCATGCTCCATACCGCTTGCGCGACGACGGCAACAGCGACGAGCTTCAGGCCGTGCAAGACCGCGTCAGTGGTCGGGCCTTCGAGCCGCGGCGCCAAAAGCGCAAAGCCGAACATCATGATCGCCGAAGGCAACGTAAACCCGGTCCAGGCGGCAAAGGCCCCCGCCCATCCGGCGCGGCGCAGGCCGATCAGATACCCGACTTGGCTGCTCGCCGGGCCCGGCACCATCTGACACAAAGCAACGAGCCCGGCATACTCGTCCGGCGACAACCATCGCCGCTGGCGGACATAGGTCCGCTCATAATACCCGAGATGTGCGATCGGGCCGCCGAAGGAGGTCAAACCAAGGCGCAGCGCCACGCCAAAGACCTCGCCAGCAGTCCCCCTTTGCTCCTTCTCGTCGAGTACAGCCGTGACCGGGCCGGTTTCTGTCATCGCGCGATCAAACCCTAGGTGGGGGCGAGGCGGTGAATTGGGCTATATCGGCAAGACCAAGCGTCGCTTCGATGCGGCCGATCCTGGCTACTGCGTCCTCAAACCCGTCATGGCCGAATTGGGCGCGCTCAATATCTTCGAACAGGTCACCCATTTTATCGAGCTGGGCCGCGGTTAGCGCCGCCTTCCACGCCGGAAAGACGATCGTATCCTCGCTGGCGGCGTGGTTTTCGTACATCAGATCCATCTGATCGAATACGCGCGCCAACGGTTCAGCGTCTGCGCTAGCGATCGAGCCCTTATTGGTCACGGCGAGAATGTAATCGGTGATCTCGCGCCCTCGACGGTGCTGCGCGATCAATACATCGACATAGGCAGCCGCAGGGCCGCCGGTCTTGAGCACGCCCGGGAAGATGTGCGCCTCTTCGAGCTTTCTTTCGTGGTATTCTTCGCCAAAGCTGCGGAACAGCCGGGCGGCATCGGCGATCGCACGCGGATCGACCCCGGCGCGATCGCGGCGCAGTCTGGTTGCGCATTCGCGGTATACCAACAGCACCCGGCGCAGAACACCATGCTCGCGCATCAGATCCTCGACGGCGCCGACGTCCTCGGCGCCGCCCCGTTCGGGCGAGTCAGGTTTCTCCGCCGCTCGCACCCCTGCGGCGGCGGCCAGCATCATTCCCGAGCCGGCGCCGGCGAGAAACCAGCGCCGTTTATTGTCGGTCATCATACGGCTCCTGTCTCTACATCGATCCGGCGGCGGGCTCGTCTTCAAACAGCTCGCCAAACAACTCTCGGACTTTGAGCTTTGCTGCTGCCAGCGCTTGCGCCCCGGCTGCCGTCGCCCGATAGACGCGGCGCGAGGTGCTGCCGGCTCGTTCTTCGGTGGAGGCGAGATATCCCCGCTCTTCGAGCCCGTGCAGGATCGGATAGAGTGTCCCGGCGCTGAGCTTATAGCCGTGGCGCCCGAGTTCCTCGATCATGGCAAGCCCATAGATCGGTTCTTTGATGGCGTGATGCAGCACATGCAGCCGGATCAGCCCCGCATAGAGATATCGGTCATCCATTTAGCGAATTCCGTTTTCGAGATACGATATCGATAATCGCGTGTCAAGCTTGCAGCTGTTTATCCAGTAAGCGAGCCGCTCGACGGAGCCAGTGGGAGGCTAGTCACCGGGTCGTGAGCCCGGCGGGGGAGGCGGCCGGAACAGTCCAAAGAGGCGGTCGAAAAAGCCGTGCACCGGAGCCACGACAGTGGCGATACCGGATGGCTGCGCGCTCGGCAAGGGCCTGATCGGCATTAACCGGGTTGCAGCGAGCATAAAGTTGCGCCATGTCTGTGCCGGCAGTCCGCCGCCGATGACATTGTTCATCGGCGTATTGTCGTCGTTGCCAAACCACACCCCGGTAACGAGATCGGCGGTGTAGCCGATAAACCAGGCATCGCGGTCGTCTTGGGTGGTTCCGGTCTTGCCGGCGGCGGGTCGCGGCAATTGAGCGCTGCGCCCGGTGCCGTGATCGATGACGGCGGCCAGCATTTGGTTCATCTCGGTTTCGCATTCGGGGCTGATGACCCGTCCGGGCCCGGAGCCGGTGCGCCGAAACAACACGTTCCCACGGCTGTCGCGCACCTCGGTGACGCCGTATGCCCAAACGCCCATTCCGCCATTGGCAAAGGGGACATAAGCCGAGGTCAATTCCAGCAAATTGACGTCGTCAGTACCGAGCGCGATGCTTGGGTCACGGGTCATCGGTGAGGCGATGCCGAGCCGATGCGCGACCGCGGCAACGTTGTCGATGCCAGCGCGCAGGGCGACTTGCACCGCTATCGTGTTGACCGATTGCGCTAACGCCTCCGCCATTGTCATATCCCCCAGGTAGCGGTTGCCGAAATCGCGCGGACGCCAACTGCCTATGGCTAGGGGCCTATCGACAAAATGATCGATGGGCGTCAGCCCGGCCTCGAGGCCCGCGAGATAAACGAACGGTTTGAACGCTGAGCCCGGCTGGCGCTGCGCCTGGGTTGCGCGATTGAATTGGCTGGCGTCGTAGCTGCGGCCGCCGACCATCGCGCGCACCGCACCATCGGGCGACATCGCCACGAGCGCGCCCTGGCTGACCGCATCGCGGGCTCCGTCGCGGCCGAGTGCCGCGCCGATGGCCGCTTCCGCCTCGGCTTGCAGACGCGGATCAAGCGTGGTGACGACCCTCAGATCACGACTATTCGGGCCGACAAAATCAACAAGTTGTGCCGCAATCCAATCTGCGAAATAGCGGTTTCCCGGCCGCGACACGGCAACATCGGCAAGCGCTCTCTCTTCGCTGCGCTCCGCCGCCGCGGCCTGGCTCGGCGTGATGTAGCCGGCCTCGACCATGTTGCTGAGAACTTGGGCGGTGCGTTCCGCCGCGAGCGCTCGGTCGCGCGTCGGATTGAACCGTGCCGGCGCCTTCAGCAGTCCGGCGATCATTGCACTCTGGTACAGATCAAGCCGCGATACCGATCGGCTGAAATAGCGATGCGCCGCCGCATCGACTCCATAGGTTCCGGCTCCGAGATAAACCCGGTTCAGATAGATTTCGAGGATCTGGTTCTTGGCGAATCGGTGTTCGAGCCATAATGCGAGCAAGACCTCGCGGATTTTCCGCGCAAAGCTCCGCTCGGGCGTCAGAAACAGATTCTTGGCGAGCTGTTGCGTAATTGTGCTGCCGCCTTCGACGACGCGACGGGCGGCGAGATCGGCTAGCGCCGCACGCACTAGACCGAATGGGTCGATGCCGAAATGATGATAGAACCGCCGGTCTTCGGTCGCGATGACGGCCTCGGGCAAATAGCGCGACATTTCGCGCAAAGTCAGCGGCCGGCCAAAAAGATCGCCGTAAGTCGCGAGCAGGCGGCCGTCAGCGGCGAGAATTGTTACGCTCGGCCGGCGCTGCGACTGCGCCAATTGGGTTGTATCCGGGAGGGTTAGCGCAAAATAACCAATGATACCGCTGCCCAGGATCACACTCCAAAGCAGCAGCATGAGACCGAGCCGAACCATTCGCCTCCGCCCCGAAAGCTTTGGGGAGGCGCGGCGTGGGGACCGGGTTGGCGGGGGACGGCGTCGGTAAGAACCGACCCGGTCGGCAGGCTCCGTGCGCAGTCGGCGGTTAGCCACCGGCGGCCGCCTCCTTGATCGGGCTCAAAGTCACCGCATTCCCCACGACCACACGCTGCGTCTGCACTGACCAACCCAGGGCTGGCAAACTATGGCGGCGATTTGGTGGCGGTCCATATGCCTGGCACGAGGGGAACCACGCCGCGCATGCCGTTGTTGTTAGGTCAATCGCGGGTGAAGGATCGCGCCCTTTCGTATAGGATCGGAGCGAACTGACAGCTGTGGGAGGAGCAATCTATGGCTGAGCCAACCGATTCGACAGCGAATCTCGGAGATGCGCAGCCGGGAATCCAGTGGGCCAAAATGATTGTGAATGAACTTGCCAGTGCCGCGCAAACGGCGGCGCTATCTCTCGTCGACCAACAGAAGGCCCGCGCCGCCGCACAGGTCAACACCATTGCGGAGGCGCTCCGCGCGGCTGCCCGTTGTTTCGAGCAAGCGAATAGCCCGGTGGCCGCGGATTACATCAATTCTGCTGCTCGCCAGGTGGATACATTCGTTCACAGCATTGGCGACCGGCACTGGACGGAAATCGCATCTGATCTCGAGGAGATGGCGAGACACCGGCCAGTCCGGTTCATTGCCGGTGCGGTGATCTTTGGCTTTCTAGCTGGCCGGCTGTTGACAGCGGCGCCGCGACGCTCGAATGCGCAGCGCCAGGACGTCAGGCGGTCAACAGAAGGAACCGTGACCGCGGCCGTCGCAAGCGGCACCGGCAATGGCGAAACGGCCGACTGGCATCAGGCTGCAGACGCACGCGAGGCACCGTGACAGCACCGGATGACATCATTAGGCCGCGAGAGGAGATCTATCGGGCGCGGCCGGAACGCCCGTTCCGCGCGCTGATCGACAGCCTCGTCGAAGATCTACAGCGTCTCGTCAGGCTCGAAATTGCGTTGTTCAAGCGCGAGATGGCGGGCGCGGCGCGGCGCCTCGGTGTCGGGATCGCGGCCGTCGTCATCGGCGCGATTATGGCGTTGACAGGCTGGTTAGCGCTGTTCGCGGCCGCGATCATTGCTCTTGCAATCGTTTGGCCGCCCTGGGCTGCAACGCTGGTCCTTGGAGCACTGGCTTTGGTCGTTGCCGGGCTGCTGCTCTATTTGGGGATCCGTCAAATGCGAGTGCAAAGTCTGACGCCGCAACACACGCTGAATACGCTGCGCGAGGACGGCGTCTGGATAAAGGAACGCATTTTATGAAGGCGCCTGCAGACTCCTCGATCGACGAGATCGAACTCGATATCGCGCGAACCCGGGTACGGCTTGCTGATAACGCCGACGCGCTCGCCTCTGAACTGGCGCCAGCACGTCTTGTCAGAGAGGGATTTGAGATGCTGAACGAATTTTTTGGTCGCCCGGATGCAATCAAGATCGGCGGATGGCGTGCCGATCCCGTGGCATTGGGGCTTCTCGGACTGGGGATCGCCTGGCTAGTTGCGGAGAACCTAGGCATTCTGGATGGTGTCATCCCAGGCCTTGGCGAGCACGCCCCATTCTCATCAGGCGAGCCTGCGGTAACCGAGCCGGCTCAAACCAGTGCCGCAGTGAGTGAACAGAGAGAGAATGGCGGCTGGTTTCACCAGGCTACGAATGCCACGCAAGGGGCGTTTCGCTCGGTCTATGACCGCAGTGGCGCTGTGATCGGGCAGGCGAGCGATTTTATCAGTCACCCAGTCGATTCCGGGCAGAAGGTACGCCAAGCCAGTGGGCGAGTGGTCCAGGCGATCGAGGGAAGTCCGTTGCTCCTCGGACTTGCCGGGCTAGCGGCCGGCGCGGGATTGGCGATGCTGTTGCCGGCGAGCCGTCCCGAACGTGAAATCGCTGCGCAAGCCCGCGAGGAGATGTGGGAAACGGCCGAGGAGATCGGTAATCGGGCAGCGGCTACTGTGCGCGAAATGGCAGAAGACTTGAAGGAGGGTTTGGTGCAGGATCACGATGGTTCGCAGCAGGAGCGCCGCGATTCAAAGGCCTGATTCCGGCCTCCTGAACCCGAGCCTCGGGTCGCGGGCTCGCGCAAGAGGGGATGATGCCACGCGTGTTGAGGAGAAAGTTGTCGCGGCGGGCAATGCCGCTCGGGGGGGCTCTGTTGCTGGCGTCGACCACAGCGGGCCCGGCCGGGGCTCAGATGTTGAATGATCCAGCTGGAATTACAGCCTGCCTGTGCGAACAGCAGGGTATCGCGACATTGTCGGCCGACATGTCGGCGAAGACTCAGGCGCTTGCCGGCGCGCGGCAGCGCGTCGCCGATCTTGATGCTCAGCTGTTGCAGGCGCGCCAGCACATCGACGTCAACAATGCACAGTCGGAAGAGCAGTTCAAAGACCTGCTGGCGCGGCGCGATCAGGCTTATCAAGCCTCGATTGGACCAGTCGTCGGCGCCGCTGATCAAGCGACGGCGCATTATAATGCCTATGTCAACCGCTACAATGCTGAGTGCGCCAATCACATCTTCAACCCGGACGTGCTGGCCACGGTCCAGGCCCATTTGATGTGTCCGCCGCTGCAATAGAATTCTCGGCAGCCTGCGGATAAAGCTGCTTGGGGTCGATCCGCGGCTCGGCAATTATCGTCCAGCCATCTTCGCGCCAAGCCCGGAAGAAGCAATTGCGCCGCCCGGTGTGACAGGCAACACCGGTCTGGTCGACGAGCAGCAGCACCGTATCGCCATCGCAATCGAGACGCATCTCGTATAATAGCTGAAGCTGCCCCGAGGTTTCGCCTTTGCGCCATAATGTGCCGCGGGAGCGCGACCAATAGCAGGCTCGGCGTTCGACCAAAGTCGTTCGCACTGCCTCGCGATTCATCCAGGCGACCATCAGGATCTCGCCCGTATCGTGCTGCTGTGCGATCGCGGGCACGAGCCCGTCGCGGTCAAATTTGATCGCGGCGAGCGCCTCGTCGATGCTGGGTGCCACCGTGCCTGTCCTGGAGTGTTATGTCGCCCAGCCCGGGAGTAGGCTCGACCTGCTCGGAAATCAACAGTAAAGCCCGTATGAAGAGCGGCGTCGCCCATTAGAGCATCTGGCCGCCGTCGACAGCGATGTTCTGGCCGGTAACCCAGCCGGCGAGCGGCGAGGCGAGAAACAGCGCAACCCGCGCCACTTCCTCCGGTCGCCCGAGCCGGCCGAATGGAATGCTGCGCAGGATTGCGGCGTAGAGCGGTGGATTGTTGTTCTTTGCGCGCTCCCAGGTCCCGCCGGGAAATTCGATCGAGCCCGGCGCGATGCAGTTGACGCGGATGTGTTGGCGCGCCAGCTGCGCCGCTAAAGTCTGGGTGTATTCGAGAATAGCGGCCTTGACGGCTCCATAAGGCGGGGTGCGGGCCGAGGCGCGAAATCCCGAAATCGAAGAGATATTGATAATCGCTCCCGCATCGGATTTTTCGAGATAGGGCAGGGTCGCGCGCGTGGCCCGCACGGTCGCCAGCAGATCGACCGAAATGCTCTTCTCCCAGCCGGCCTCGTCATCACTGGTGCCAAAGCCCGACGCGTTGTTGACCAGGATGTCGATGCCGCCGAGCGCGCCCGCCGCCGCCTCGATATAGCGCGGAATAGCGGCCGCATCGGCGAGATCGCAGGTCGCGGCGTGCGCGGTATGGCCGTGCCGGGCGATGTCGTCTCGCGCCTTGGCCAAGGCTTCGGCGCCGCGTGCGCAAATCGAAACTCCCGCTCCGGCCTCGGCAAAGGCCAGAGCGATGGCGCGCCCGATGCCGCGGCTGCCGCCGGCCACCACCGCCCGTTTCCCAGTCAGATCGATATTCATCTCTTCTCCGCTGCTAATTGCTTTCTGGAACTGATCTTGGCCGCCTTCAGTCACAGCGTCGAGAGTGTTCGGTTGCCATTACAACAGAGGTTCAAAGGACGAAGCTGTGCAGCGGTCGCCTTCTTTCTTAAGAGGCGGTTTTCAGTGCGCCAGGCGAAGCTGGCGCGTTCCAGCCGGTGCAAGTCCGGCCCGGGTAGGATGGTAGCGCATCGCCCGGTAGCGAGTGTTGCGTCGGGGAAGGTGACGACCCCGGCGAAGCGTACACAGCAATC
>JAFAOB010000357.1 GCA_019238055.1 Alphaproteobacteria bacterium | reverse complement strand
ATTCCTGAAGCAAAATCGGAATTGGTCGTGCGCTCAGGCCATTCTGTTCAAGATAATCCCTATACCGTCAGTCAGGTACGGCGCATTTTGCTGCTGCATTTGGCGCAAAGCTGTCCTCACGGTTGCGCGCCAGCGATTAGCAAAAATGCCCCGCAATCCACCACTGAACCGACCCGCAACATTCGGCAGGTGCAAGTCACCCTTACACCAAGGCCGAGCCATGCTCGCCCGCTGCTTCCAGGAGGTTAGAGGTGAGGCCGTTCCTCCATCGGCTCCCGGGTTGGATCGGCTGCGTGGTCTTGGTCATCGCGGTTCTGTCCACCGGTATGTGGTGTGCAGTCGCAATCTGGTATCGGTTCCCCACCGGGGATCTCCCACGGGGACTTTTGAGTGGAGCGAGCTTCGTATTCACTCTTGTGACCCTTGCATTTGTTGCCACACGAAAGCGATGGCTCGCCTTGGCCGCATATTTCGGGTTTTTTGCGCTCGTCGTCGGATGGTGGATGACAATAAAACCGACAAACAACCGGAACTGGGCGCCCGACGTCGCGCGCACCGCCACAGCCATCATCACAGGCGATCGCCTTGTGGTACAGAATGTGCGGAATTTCGTCTGGCGCAGCGACACCGATTTCGATCAGCGATGGGAGCAGCGGACCTACAACCTATCGCACGTGACCGACGTCGATCTGATCATGTCATATTGGGCCGGCGAGGCTATCGCCCATACCATTATTAGTTTCGGATTTGCAGATGCCCCGCGGCTCGCCTTCTCGATTGAGACCCGCAAGGAGAGCCATGAAGGTTATTCTTCGATTGCCGGGTTCTTCAAGCAATATGAACTAGCGATCATAGCGGCGGACGAGCGCGATGTTGTCCGGGTACGAAGCAATATCCGCGGTGAGGATGCACGAATCTATCATTTGCGAATGGCACCAAAGAACGCGCAGTTACTATTGCGCGAATATATGGCTGAAATAAATAATTTAGCACAACATCCGCGTTTTTACAACACGCTGACAGCGAATTGCACCAATCTGGTGTTCGATATGGTTCGGGTCATTCACCCCGGCCTACCAATAGACATTCGCGTTCTATTCTCCGGTTATCTACCTAACTACGCCTACGATCTCGGCGCGACTGATAGGACCATGTCCTTCGACAAGCTTCGCGAACTCTCGAAAATCCATGACAGGGCGGTGCAGGCCGACAAGGATCCTCTATTCTCGGCGAGAATTCGAGAGGGAATACCGACGCCATCGCCGACGGCTTCGTATCCAAACGACACGGAAATGCAGAGGAGGCAATGATGGCAACCGCGCTGTCCGACAAAGAACGATCATTGATGGATGCTTACTGGCGGGCAGCCAACTATCTGTCCGTTGGACAGATTTATCTCTATGACAACCCTCTACTCAAGCAAATCCTAACAAAAGAACACATTAAGCCGCGGCTCTTGGGCCATTGGGGAACGACGCCGGGTTTGAACTTCATCTATGTGCATCTGAACCGGCTAATTAAACAGCATGATCTCAACATGATCTACATCACCGGCCCCGGACATGGCGGGCCGGGCTTAGTCGCGAACGCCTATCTTGAGGGAACCTACAGCGAGGTTTATCCGAACATCTCACCCGACGAAGAGGGAATGAAGCGCCTCTTCACGCAATTCTCGTTTCCGGGCGGGATCCCAAGCCACGTGGCGCCGGAGACGCCCGGCTCAATTCATGAAGGCGGCGAACTCGGCTATGCCGTCTCGCACGCCTATGGAGCCGCCTACGATAATCCTGATCTGATCGTCGCCTGCGTCGTTGGCGATGGCGAGGCCGAGACCGGAGCGCTGGCAACGAGCTGGCATTCGAACAAGTTTTTGAACCCGGCGACTGACGGGGTCGTCCTCCCGATTCTTCACCTCAACGGCTACAAGATCGCCAATCCCTGCGTTCTCGCGCGGATCAGCCACGAAGAGCTGGATCATCTTTTCCGCGGCTATGGCTACACGCCGTACTTCGTCGAGGGCGACGAGTCAGAAAAGATGCACGAGCTGATGGCCGCCACCCTCGACACCATTATCGGCGAAATCCAGCGCATCAAATCCGAGGCGAGAGTCAACGGTTTTACCCAGCGTCCGCGCTGGCCGATGATCGTGCTGCGCACCCCCAAAGGCTGGACCTGCCCGAAGGAGATCGATGGCCGGCGCACTGAGGGCTATTGGCGCGCGCACCAGGTGCCGATGGGCGAGATGCACGACAATCCAGAGCATGTGCGCATTCTCGGAGAATGGATGAAGAGCTACGAGCCCACCGAGCTGTTCGACAGCTCCGGCCGGCTCCGGCCTGAATTGGCTGAGCTCCCCCCAAAAGGCGACCGCCGCATGAGCGCCAACCCGTACGCCAATGGCGGCTTGCTGCTCCGCGAACTGCGGCTTCCAGATTTCCGCGATTACGCCGTCGAGGTGCCCACACCCGGCGCAGCTACCGCGGAATCTACGCGGGTCATGGGCCAGTTCCTGCGCGACGTCATGAAGCTGAACCTGGAGACCCGGAATTTCCGGCTCTTTAGTCCGGACGAGAACAACTCGAACCGCTGGCAGGATGTACTCGAGGTGACCGACCGCGCCTGGGTCGCCGAGACCGAGCCTTATGACGACCATCTGGCACCGGACGGGCGGATCATGGAGGTGCTGAGCGAACACCAATGCCAGGGCTGGCTCGAAGGGTATCTTTTGACCGGCCGCCACGGTTTTTTCTCTTGCTACGAGGCATTCATCCACATCATTGACTCGATGTTCAACCAGCACGCCAAATGGTTGAAGGTGTGCAATCACATCCCATGGCGGCGGCCGATCGGCTCGCTGAACTATCTTTTGTCGAGCCATGTCTGGCGGCAGGACCATAACGGCTTCAGTCACCAGGACCCCGGTTTTATCGACCACGTCATCAATAAGAAGGCCGAAGTCGTGCGCGTCTATCTGCCGCCCGACGCCAATTGCCTGTTGTCGGTCACCGACCACTGCCTGCGCAGCCGGAACTACGTCAACCTTGTCGTTGCCGGCAAGCAGCCGGCGCCGCAATGGCTGATCATGGACGAAGCGGTCAAGCACTGCACCGCCGGGCTCGGGATCTGGCAGTGGGCGAGCAATGACCACGGCAGCGAGCCCGATGTCGTGATGGCGTGCTGCGGTGATGTGCCGACTTTGGAAACCCTTGCCGCCGTCGACCTCTTACGCAAGCACGCGCCCGATCTGAAAGTTCGGGTCATCAATGTCGTGGACCTGATGAAATTGCAGCCGCCGAGCGAGCACCCGCACGGTTTGTCGGATCACGATTTCGATGCCCTGTTCACGACTGATAAGCCGGTCATCTTCGCCTTCCACGGCTATCCATGGCTGATCCACCGTCTGACATACCGGCGAAATGGGCACCACAACATCCATGTGCGCGGCTACAAGGAAGAGGGCACCACGACGACGCCATTCGACATGTGTGTGATGAATGACCTGGACCGCTTTCACTTGGTTGGCGACGTAATCGACCGCGTGCCAAAGCTCGGCGCGCGTGCCGCCTATGCCAAGCAGGCGATCCGCGACCGGCTCATCGATCACAAGGAGTATATTGCCCGCTACGGTGACGATATGCCCGAGATCTCCGGCTGGAGATGGGGGCAGGAGGCAGCTTCTGCAGGGATCAGATCGACCGAGGCCGACAACGTCTGATCCTGACGGAGGCGAACGTGAACGTCTTCGCAATCAGACACGGCGAGACGGCGTGGAGCCTGAGCGGCCAGCACACCGGGACAACCGACATCCCGCTGACCGATAACGGCCGCCAGCTCGCCGAGCGGATCAGATCGGCGCTCGTCCGCGAATCATTCGCCCTCGTGCTCTGCAGCCCGATGCAGCGGGCACGCAAGACATGCGAGATCGCGGGTCTCGGCGCTGCGGCGGTCATCGAGCCTGACCTGGTCGAGTGGAATTATGGCGCGTATGAGGGGCGGACTCCCAAGCAGATCCACGAGACGGCACCGGGTTGGCAGATCTTCCGTGACGGCTGTCCAGGCGGTGAGACACCCGAGCAAATCGGTGCCCGCGTCAATCGCGTCATCGTCCGCGCCCGCGCCGCCGAGGGCGATGTCGCGCTATTTGCGCACGGCCACGTGCTGCGGGTGCTCGCCGCACGCTGGATTGGGCTACCGGCGAGCGCCGGGCAACACTTTTTGCTCGATACCGGCACGTTATGCGTGCTCGGTTATTACCGCGACGTACCCGCCGTGAGGATCTGGAACAGGCCTCTTCTCGGCTAATCCGCGGCAAAGGGTAATCGACAAAGAAAGAGAGGGGGCATCCATGAGCGAAACCAAGGAAAGGGGCACCAGTCGCCCAATCAAATCGGACACTGAGTACCTTCTTGACCAATATGGCTGCGGTCCGATCCGTTTTTCCGGAAACCAGGATGCGCTCTATGAGCGGCATCTGCTGTTCGACGACGTCGTCGATCCGATTGCTGCCGGAGCACGCGAGCGGTTTGAGGCGGTCGCCCGATCGGTCAGGGATGTGTTGTCGCAACGCTGGGTCCAGACTGAGCGCGTCTATGAGCGTGAGAACCCGAAGCGCATCTATTATTTGTCGATGGAATTTCTGATCGGGCGCTCACTGGCCAATAATGTAACCAACCTGCTGCTCGACCCGTTTGTGCAACGCGCTGTGCAAGCAAGAGACCTTGATTGGCTCGGGCTGCTGGAACAGGAGCCCGATGCCGGGCTTGGGAACGGCGGGCTCGGCCGACTTGCCGCTTGTTTTCTCGATTCGATGGCGACGATGCAGCTGCCAGCGATGGGCTATGGGCTGCGTTATGAATATGGCATGTTCAAGCAGTCCATCCAAGATGGCTGGCAGCGTGAACGTCCCGATAACTGGCTGCGCCGCGGTGACCCTTGGGAGGTACCTCGTCCCGACGAGACCGTAGAAATCAACCTAAGTTGCTCGTTCGAGATGCACGGCGGAAGGTTGCAGGCGATCCCCGGTAGACCCTCCACCTTGATCGGCGTCCCATTCGACCGGCCGATCGTTGCGTATGGCGGCAAAACCATCAACACCCTCCGTCTATGGGGAGCTGCGACACACGATTATTTCGACTTTCAGGAGTTCAGCAGCGGCGATTTTGTCGGGGCATTGGTCGGAGCATTGGCTGCCCATACCCTGACCCGGGTCTTATACCCCGACGATTCTACTGAGGTAGGGCAGGCGCTGCGCTTTGTGCAGGAATATTTTCTGGTTGCCTGCTCGCTCGCCGATCTCGTGCGCCGGTTCCGACGCGGCAACTCCGACTGGAGCAAATTCCCCGACAAGGTTGCTATTCAGCTAAATGACACGCACCCGGCAATGGCGGTGCCGGAGTTGATGCGGATTCTGCTCGATGATGCGCATCTCGGCTGGGACCAGGCTTGGGATCTCACGCAAAGAACCTTAGCCTATACCAATCACACGTTGCTGCCCGAAGCTCTCGAAAAATGGCCGGTCCACTATTTCCAACAAATGCTGCCGCGCCATTTGGAGATCATTTTCGAGATCAATCGCCGTTTCCTTCACGAGGCTCGGCGCCGCTATCCGGGTGACGAAGCGCGGATCGGCCGTGTCAGCCTGATCGAGGAGGCCCCGGAGCAAAAGGTTCGCATGGCCAACCTCGCCATTGTCGGTTCGCACAGCACCAATGGGGTGGCCGCAATCCACTCCGAGCTGCTCCGCCAAACGACGGTCAAAGACCTGGCCGAGATGTACCCCAAGCGGTTCAATAACAAGACGAACGGTGTCACGCCGCGCCGTTGGCTATTGCTGGCCAATTCCGGGCTCGCCCGCACCATCACCGAAGCGATCGGCAACGGTTGGATGACGGATCTAAGTCAATTGAGTAACCTGAAGCCGCTCGCGAACGATAGCGCGTTTCGCGGTGCGGTTCGCGAGGCCAAGCGCGAAGCCAAAACCCGATTTGCCGATTGGCTCAAATCAATTTCGGGCGAGACGGTCAATCCCGATACCATTTTCGACTGCCAAATCAAGCGCATCCATGAGTACAAGCGGCAGCTGCTGAATGCGCTGCGCGTCATCGTGCTTTACGACCGCCTGCGTCAGAATCCCGGTCTCGAAATGCCGCCGCGGACCTTCTTCTTCGCCGGCAAAGCCGCGCCGGCCTACCACCTCGCCAAGCTGATCATCAAATTCATCAACAACCTAGCCGGCACGGTCGACGGAGACCCGGCGATACGAGGACGGCTAAAAGTCGTCTTCCTATCGGACTACAACGTTTCGCTCGCAGAGCGGCTGATCCCGGCTGCCGATGTGTCCAACCAGATCTCGACTGCAGGCTACGAGGCGAGCGGCACCAGCAACATGAAATTCATGATGAACGGAGCGCTGACGCTCGGGACACGTGACGGGGCGACCATCGAAATGGCGGAAGAGGCCGGGGAGGAGAATTTCTTTCTGTTTGGTCTCAGCGCGCAACAGGTCGCCAATAGCCGCGGCTGGTACAACCCGTATTGGCATTACAACAACGAGCCCGAAACCCGGGCCGCTTTGGATATGATCTCGTCCGACTATTTCAGCCGCTATGAGCCTGGTGTTTTTGCTCCTATTCACGAGGCCCTGCTGGCGCACGGCGACCATTACATGCATCTCGTCGATCTTAAATCCTATCTCGATGCTGACCAGCGGCTCTGTGAACTCTATGCGGATGGGGATGGGTGGGCGCGCAAGGCGATTTTGAACATCGCCGGTTCCGGGAAATTCTCTAGCGACCGCACGATCGCGCAGTACGCCGCCGAGATCTGAAACGCGAACCCTTGCCCGATCCCATAGAAAGGACGATGCAAATGGTCGTTTCGCCGCTCGCCGGCAAGCCGGCGCCCAAGGAGATGTTGATCGATCCCGCCCGGCTCGAACACGAATATTTTGAGGGACGGCCCGATCTCGACGACCCCAGCCAGCTGGTCAGTTTCGGCACTAGTGGACACCGCGGCTCGCCATTGCGCGGGTCGTTCACCGCAGCTCATATCATGGCGATCACCCAGGCGATCTGCGACTACCGGCGAGTTCGCGGCACGAATGGCCCGCTCTACATGGGAAAGGACACGCACGCGCTCTCAAGACCGGCCCAACGCACCGCACTCGAGGTCCTGGCGGGTAACAGCGTCGAGACCGTCATTCAGCGAAATGACGGGTTCACCCCGACTCCAGTCGTCTCGCACGCCATACTCGTCCATAATCACAACCGGACTGAGCACCTCGCCGACGGTATTGTTGTCACCCCATCGCACAACCCGCCGGAAGATGGCGGGTTCAAATACAATCCGACCAATGGCGGGCCGGCCGACACCGATGTGACCCAGTGGATCGAGGACCGGGCCAACGAGTTGCTGCGGAATGACAATGCCGATGTCAGGCGTTTCACCCCCAAGGGTACGAGCAACGCCAACACGACGCATCAGAAAGATTTCGCGCTTTCCTATGTCAACGACCTTCGCAATGTCGTCGACATGGACGCTATTCGCGGCGCCGGGCTCAAGCTCGCCGTCGATCCGCTAGGTGGTGCTGCCATCCATTACTGGGAACCGATCAACAAGATCTACGGATTGGACATTGCCGTCGTCAATTCGCAGGTCGATCCGACCTTCTCGTTCATGACCGTCGACCATGATGGCGTTATTCGCATGGACTGTTCCAGCCCCTATGCGATGGCGCGGCTTGTCGGTCTCAAGGACCGCTATCGCGTCGCCTTCGCTAATGATCCCGATTCCGATCGGCATGGCATCGTCACCCCACGTGTTGGGCTGATGAACCCCAACCATTATCTGGCCGTGGCGATACTTTATCTGCTGACGCATCGTCCCGACTGGCCGGCCCAAGCTATGATCGGCAAAACCGTCGTAAGCAGCAGCATGATCGACCGTGTGGTCGACAAGCTGGGGCGGCGCCTGTCCGAGGTGCCGGTGGGCTTCAAATGGTTTGCGCCGGGATTGTTCGACGGTTCTTGCTGCTTTGGTGGCGAAGAGAGCGCCGGGGCCAGTTTCTTACGGCGTAACGGCAGGGTTTGGACGACCGACAAAGACGGGCCGATCATGGATCTGCTGGCTGCAGAGATTACCGCCCGCACCGGCAAGGATCCCGGCGAGCACTACAACATGCTGACGGCGGAATTCGGCACCCCGTATTATACGCGGATCGATGCGCCGGCGACGCCGGAGCAGAAGGCGAAGCTCGAAAGACTGTCACCCGAGGCGGTCAAGACTCCGAACCTTGCCGGCGAGCCGATTACAGCAAAGCTCACACGCGCGCCAGGAAACAACGCGCCGATCGGAGGTCTAAAAGTCATTACGCGCAACGGCTGGTTTGCGGCGCGCCCGTCGGGCACCGAAGCCGTGTACAAGATCTATGCCGAGAGCTTCAAGGACGAACAGCACCTCAACGCGATTTTGGAAGACGCTCAGCAGATTGTCACTGACGTCTAGCCACAGCGCGATGGACCGCACAAGTAACAAACAAGGCAAAAGTTTTCCGTTGGGATCAACGCTGTTCCCGGACGGCGTCAATTTCAGCCTGTTTGCCAAGCACAGTACAGCAGTGCAATTGCTGCTGTTTGATGATGTGAATGCCGCGAAGCCGTCGCGGATTGTCGATCTCGACCCGACCGCCAACCGGAGCTACCATTATTGGCACGCCTTTGTGCCCGGCGTCACCGCGGGTCAGATCTACGCCTATCGCGTCCGGGGACCCTTCGATCCCGCTCGGGGGTTTCGCTTCAATCCCGATAAGGTGTTGCTCGATCCCTATGGGAAATGCATTGCCCGCCCCGAGAGCCGCACCCGAGATGCCGCCGCCCGATCGGGAGACAATGCCGCCACTGCGCTGAAAAGCGTGGTCGTTGACCCGAGCGCCTATGATTGGGAAGGGGATAGCCCTCTCGGACGGCCCTTCGCCAAGACGATCATCTATGAGATGCATGTCGGCGGGTTCACCCGGCACCCGAATTCGGGTGTCGCTCCGAGCAAGCGAGGCACCTATGCGGGTCTGACAGAAAAAATTCCCTATCTTAGGGGTCTCGGGATCACTGCCGTCGAGCTGCTCCCAATCTATGCCTTCGATGCAGAAGATGCCCCGGTGGGCCTCGTAAATTATTGGGGCTATCAACCTGTTTCGTTTTTTGCGCCGCATGACGGGTACAGCTCGCGATCCGACCCGCTCGGTGTCGTCGACGAATTCCGCGACATGGTCAAGGCGCTGCATCGCGCCGGCATCGAGGTCATTCTCGACGTCGTTTACAATCACACAGCCGAGGGAAATGAACACGGCCCAACAATCTGCTTTCGCGGATTAGCCAACGAAACCTACTACATGCTGGCCAAGGACAAGTCCCGCTATGCTGATTACACCGGCTGCGGCAATACCTTCAACGCTAATGAAGCGGTCGTGCGCCGATTGATACGCGATAGCCTGCGCTATTGGGTCGGCGAGATGCATGTCGACGGTTTTCGCTTTGACCTCGCTTCAATCCTCTCGCGCGATGAGGAAGGTCGTCCGACAGCTTCCCCACCGGTCTTGTGGGATATCGAATCCGACCCGGTGCTCGCCAATACAAAACTGATCGCAGAGGCATGGGACGCCGCCGGACTTTATCAGGTTGGTCGCTTTGTCGGCGACAGCTGGAAGGAATGGAACGGGCGTTTTCGCGACGACGTACGAAGCTTTTTAAAGAGCGACAATGGGACGGCGCCGGTGATGGCGTTCCGCTTGACCGGCAGCCCCGACATTTATCAGCAAGAACAGCGCGAGGCGGAGCAGAGCATCAATTTCGTGACCTGCCACGATGGGTTTACGCTCAATGACTTGGTTTCGTACAACGGCAAGCACAACGAGGCGAATGGCGAAGAAAACCGTGATGGAACCGACCATAATCTGAGCTGGAATTGTGGGGTAGAAGGCCCGACCATCGAGCCGCATGTGGAGCGTTTGCGCAACCGTCAGATCAAGAATTTCCTGACGTTGACATTGCTGGCTATCGGCACCCCGATGCTGCTGATGGGCGACGAGGTCCGGCGCACCCAGAACGGAAATAATAACGCTTTTTGCCAGAACAACGAAACTTCCTGGTTCGACTGGGATTTGCTCGAAAAGCATGCGGACATTCACCGATTTGTTCAAGAGCTGATCGCTTTGCGGATGAATCGCGATCTGCCAGTTCAGCGACTCGACATGACATTGAACGAACTTTTGCTGCGTCAGCCTGTCCATTGGCACGGCGTCAGGTTGGATTCGCCCGATTGGAGCGATGAATCGCATACGCTGGCTGGTACGGTCCGGCTGCTCGGCTATCCTCTGTGGCTCCATATCATCATCAACGCCTACTGGGAAACGCTCGATTTCCAATTGCCGCAGTTGGGCGACCGGCTGGGAGGGTGGCGACGCTGCGTCGACACTTATCTCGATCCACCCCACGATATCTGCGGGTGGGCCGAAGCCGAAGCCGTCAACGGGCCGACCTACCGGGTTCAGCCGCGCTCTGTCGTCCTTTTACTTGCTTGTGCAGGCAGCAATGGCGATCCCTGGACCTGTTGACAGCATAACCCCAATGTCTCTGCAATTGGATCAGTACTGTCGGCATGATCAGCCTGCCACACGTGAAATCATATTGGGCGGCTTTACACGCCGAGCTCGAAGCCGCCGAAGTCCTATTCCGAAACTACGGAACCTATAAACCCGAGGAGTGGTCAAGGCGACATACACTCCAGCA
>JAFAOB010000355.1 GCA_019238055.1 Alphaproteobacteria bacterium | reverse complement strand
CCAGCGGCAAAGGCGCGCTCCAGCATGGCGCGCCCAAGCTGGGGCTTGGTCGCAAAGGTCACCGTCTCCGGCACACCGGCGGCAGCGCGCCGTTCAGGATCGCCCGCCCAAGATTGCGGCAGGTAGAGCGCCCGGTCGATCAAGGCTGACCATAGAGGCTAGCATAACCGAGAAACACCCCAATCTGGCAATTCTCGATGCGCCCCGCGGTGCCGGAGTACTGGCGCTGCACCCCGCAGGACTTGTCGCCCTTCTTGAGAAAACCAGTCTCGTCGAGCACCAGAACCGCCTGGCCATCGCCCAGGTGTTCAATTATATAGGCGCGCAGATCGTCGCGCACGGCATCGGCATCCCAATGCACCCGCGACAGAAAATCCTGCACCCCGTCGGGTGTGCGATCGCCCGCCACCTCAGCCAACTGCCAGCCGTTCTTACGCTCCGCCGGCGACAGCAGTCCGCGCAGATACGCCACCGCCCGCCGGCGCGGCTCGATCCGCCCAAAGCGCCCCCCGATCCGCTCCATCACTTCCTCAAGAGCCGCCGCCCAGCGCTCCGCATCCTCTCGGCTCATCCTCGGCACCTCCTCATACCGAGGTTAACATTGAAGCCCGGCTGTAGTATTAGGCCGGCCGTGATGGTTTCTGGTTGGCGCGGTGGCTGCAGTCGCGCGGAGTAGAGGCGCATATTATCCATCCAACCAGTGTTGCCATCTCACGGGAACACCGGCGGGCAAAGACCGACCGACTCGATACGGCGATGCGGCGAGCGCGGACACTGCAGTATGGTCGCGGTACCCTCGATTGATGAAGAGGACGCTAAGCGTCCGAGTCGCGAGCGCCTGGTTGGCGAGCGTACGCGTATTATCAACCGGATAAAGAGCACCCTGGTCAGGCTCGGTATCCGAGGCTTCAAGCCAGAGCTGCGCCTGGCGCCACAGCGTCTGGAGGGACTGCGTACCCCGGAAGATCTGCCGATCCCGCCGAACACGCTTGACGAGCTCCGTCGCGATTTGGCGCGGCTGGCACTCGTCCGGAACCAGATTGAGACGATTGAGCGGGTCCGCATAGAGCGTCTGGAGCAAGCACCGAAGACCGCCGCAAATGCGATGGTTCGTCTGCTAGCCAGCATCATTGGAGTTGGCATCGAGACGGCGGACATGCTGGTACAAGAGGTTCTCTCCCGTAACATGCGCGACCGAAGGGCAGTGGCCCGTTATGCCGGGCTCACGGGATCGCCGACGAAAGCGGTTCCAAGAGGCGAGAAAAAGGATTGACCAAATCTGGCAATGCTCGCGTTCGCCGCGGCCTGATCCAGCTCGCTTGGCGCTTTCTCCGGTTCCAGAAGGAAAGCGCACTCGCGCAATGGTATCGGGCGCGGACCGAGGGTCTCAAAGGATCGCGCAAGACGACGATGATTGTTGCCCTCGCCCGTAAACTGCTCATCGCATTGTGGCGCATGGTCACTATCGGCGAGGTTCCACAGGGTGTCGTATTGCGGCCGACAATGTAATCGATCCGGCAAGACGAACGGACGTACGGTTCCGGTGCCCAGCGGGCTCTCGCCAGAAGGGGTGCCGATAACAATCCGAGGTGGCGGTGACCCGAGCCAGAACGTGGTCCGAGAAGACCGGTCGTTAGAAGGGGCCCGCCGCTTCGGAGCCTTGCCGCCGAAGCGAATGGCTGCTTCATGGTCAGGATCCGAGGCGGATCCAACCGAATACAAGGTTGCGGCGCGCGTTGCGCGTCAAAATGGCGGGCTCCCCTCGGTTCGTACGAAACCCACGAAATGCGAAGATCCCGTTCACGTCAGATGAGGCCAGCCGGGAAATCAGCTTGACATTGAAATCCCATACAAGTTCTGGCCTTTATGACGAGATCCGGGAAACTTGATCGCGGGCAGCAGACCCATCCGCGCTTGTATCTGCGGACCTGACCCAAAGGGTGAGCCGTTTTCCCGGTCAATTGGGAAATGTCCTTGTCATAACATATCGGGCATTGTCAAGAATAAATTATGCGGCTCTGTTGCAAAATTCGCTCGCACCACAAGGAATGGTATTCATGCTGGTGGGTCGAAGCCCCACTACTTGTGGTCGGCAGAAACTTTGCAACAGAGCCGCGATAGAGCCTCGTCGAGCGTCTGCTTGCCCAAAATCTCGCATGTCCACTTCTCACCGTTTGGGCGGATACCCTCAAGGGCACCGTTAACTTGAGCCAAGCGGGACCCCGCTCTTGAAATTTTAGGTCACAAGCACACCGTCTAAGCCGAGCTTCCTTCTTGGAGTTAGCGCAACACCTTGTTCCGCAAGGCTTCTCTGAAAGCCGCAGAGGCTGCTACTGGATACAGCAGACGATCTCGTCCGCTCGCGTAGAAGTAAGCCTACGACGCGAAGTCAGCCTGTCAAGCATGCAGTCGAGAGAGGCCGGATCCCGGCATGGCTGTACCCAGTTATGGGCACATCGGCCACCGCGCAGGTGCGCGATATTTC
>JAFAOB010000258.1 GCA_019238055.1 Alphaproteobacteria bacterium | reverse complement strand
AAGCGTTACGGGCTTGACGTAAAGCTGCGGCCGGGCGGGCCGCAGGTCAACCATGCCGAGCTGCTGGCAGCCGGCGTGCTCGATTTCAACATCGCATCAAATTCCTTTGTGCCGTTGAATTACGTGCAGCAAAAGATACCGATGGTCGCGGTCGCGGCGATGTTTCAAAAGGACCCGGCGGTTCTGATCGCCCATCGCGGCCAGGGAAATGACAGCCTTGCGGCGCTCAAGGGCAAGCCGATTATGATCGGCTCCGATTCCCGCACCACCGGCTGGCTCTTCCTGAAGCAGAAATTCGGCTACACCGACGACCAGATCCGACCCTATACCTTCAGCGTGGCACCGTTTCTCGCCAATCCCAAAGCGATCCAGCAGGGTTATGTGACGAGCGAGCCGTTTTTGATCGAGCAGGCCGGCGTCAAGCCGGTCATCCTGCCGCTCGCAGATGTGGGATATGGCAGCTATGGTGGGCTGATCGAGACCTCCGAGAGGCTGGTCCACGACAACCCCGATCTCGTGCAGCGCTTTGTCAATGCCAGCATCAAAGGCTGGTACAGCTTTCTCTATGGTGATCCGACGCCGGCAAAGGCGCTGATCAAGCGCGACAATCCGGAAATAACTGATGCGCTGTTAAATTACGGCATCGCCAAAATCAAAGAATACGGGATCATCGATAGCGGTGACGCCAAGAAATACGGCATCGGCACGATGTCCGCCGCGCGCTGGCACGAATTCTTCGATACGATGGCGGCGGCCGGCGTCTATCCCAAAGATCTGGATTATCAAAAAGCGTTCACATTGCAGTTCGTGAACAAGAAAGTCGGGATGAAACCCTGAGCATACCGGCCTTCTCTTTCACGCCCCCGGTGTCGCCGATTGTCTCGCTGCGCGGCGTAACCAAGCGCTTCAATTCCGGGGTGACGGCCCTCGATCCGATCCACCTCGATGTCGCCAAGGCCGAGTTTCTGAGCCTTCTCGGACCCTCGGGCTGCGGCAAAACCACCCTGCTGCGCATCATCGCGGGCCTGAGCGCGCCCAGCACCGGCGAGTGTCGTCTGGCGCTCGACAGCACCGATCGCTCGGCCCCGGCGGCTGGGCGCATCGGGTTTGTGTTTCAGGACCCGATCTTGATGCCGTGGAGCACAGCGCTCGGGAACGTGTTGTTGCCGTTTCGCCTGGTGGGCCGGGTCGGCGCCGCCGAGCGCGAACGGGCCGCCGCCGAATTGTCCGCCGTCGGGCTCGCCGGGTTCGAGCGCGCCTATCCGCGCCAGCTTTCAGGCGGCATGCGCATGCGCGTCTCGATCGCCCGCGCCCTGGTGACCGACCCCGATCTGTTGCTGCTTGACGAGCCTTTCGCGGCACTCGACGAGATCACCCGTATGGCGCTCAATGACGATCTGTTGCGGCTATGGGAAAGCCGCCGCGCGACCGTCGTCTTTGTGACCCACAGCGTTTTCGAATCGGTCTATCTGTCAACCCGCATCGCAGTCCTGTCATCGCGGCCGGGGCGTGTCGTGGCCAATCTCGCGATCGATCTGCCGCAGCCGCGTGAGCGCGCGCTGCGCACGAATCCCGATTACAACGCGATCTGCGCCACGGTTTCGGCCCATCTGAGCCGCGCCATGGTGACGGAGCCGTCATGAGGCGGCGCACACGGCTCTGGCGCATCGCGGCGCCGATTGCCGTTGGGGTGGTTTTGCTCGCGTTATGGCAAGCGATTGTTACGGTCGAGCAGATCCCTGTCTACATCCTGCCCGGGCCGGCCGCGATCGGCGCGGCATTGTGGACCGACGGACCGAGCCTGTTGGGCTCCCTGCTCGTCACCCTGCGCATCACGCTTGCGGCCTTGGCCGCTGCCGCATTTCTTGGCGGGGCGATCGCGCTCGTCTTTTCACTGTCGCGCATCTTGGCGCTGAGCCTCTTTCCTTATGCCGTGATCCTGCAGGTGACACCGATCGTGGCGATCGCGCCGCTGATCATCATCTGGGTGCAGCAGCCATTTCTGGCGCTCCTGGTCTGCGCCTGGATCGTCGCCTTTTTTCCGATTGTGTCGAACACGACGATCGGGCTCAACAGCGCCGAACGCAATTTGCTGGCACTGTTCCGGCTGTATGGTGCCAGCCGATGGCAGACCTTGCGCTATCTGAGATTGCCGACGGCATTGCCGTATTTCCTTGCCGGGCTCAGGATCAGCGGCGGCCTCGCGCTGATCGGCGCGGTTGTCGCCGAGTTCGTCGCCGGCACCGGCGGCACCGAAACCGGGCTCGCCTTTCGCATCCTCGAAGCCGGCTATCGGCTGGCGATCCCGCGGCTGTTCGCGGCGCTGTTTCTGCTGTCGGCAACCGGCATCGTGATCTATCTGATCATTGATGTCCTCTCGCGCTTTGCTCTGCGACACTGGCACGAAAGTGCAATCGACGAAGGAGAGGAATGAGCACCCACCCGTCAGATTGTGCGATATCGAAGATCGTGTCATGAGCCGTCCCCCCGCCGACGATCCCGTTCTGAAGCGCTTCCGCGCCGCCGTGGCCGAAGTCTACGGCGACCGGCTTGAGCGCGTTGTATTGTACGGCTCGCGCGCGCGGGGGGATTGCCAGCCGGATTCCGATTATGATATTGCGGTCTTTATCAAAGACTCCGGAAGTTTCTACGACGAGAGCAGGCGGCTTGCTGCCGTAACCACGGATATTCTTGAGGATACCGGGGCCGTCATCTCAGCCACGCCGTTTCCGGCCGGAGCCTACCGGGAGCGCAGCGGCTTCATGCACGAGCTGCGCAAGGACGGCCTTGATCTGTGAAGCCTGAAACGGCCGACTATCTGGCGAAGGCCCGCACCACGCTTGCCGATGCTCAGCAGATTGCAACCTTGCCCCTACCGCATGTCGCGGCCCGCGAGGCGTACTACGCGGCCTTTAATGCCGCCGAAGCGTACATCTTTGAACACACCGGCAAAGTGGCAACCACCCATCGCGGCGTACGCAGCGAGTTCGCGCGGCTGGCGCGGCGCGAACCGAGCATCGACCGCGAGCTTACCCGCTTCCTGGCGACCGCCTACCAACTTAAGGCCACCGCAGATTACGGCATTGGCCCAACCGCCGCGCCGATCACCGCCGACCAAGCGGCAGCAGCCATCGCGACAGCGGGCCGCTTCATCGAATGCATCGCGCGCTCTTGGCACAGCCGTCCATCAACATCCTGTTTCCGACCGGCTTGGAGCAACAGCGCGCCAGGCGTGCCTTCGACCTCGATCCGACCCGCCGCCAACCCAGGCATTTGCTGAGGCGTGGCCGACGAAACTTTTTCTCGCGTGAGAAGCTGCTAGATCAAAACCACAAGATGATTAGCGCGGGCGTTATCCGCGATTCATAATAGTTGTGGTAGCTGGCAGGATTGGGATTGCGAATGAAATGCGGCTTACCGAGCTATTTTCAGCAGAGTGGGTCATTTTACCAGAGAGATCGAGAGCCACGACCCTGATTTCCACCGCCCCCGCTGCCTTCCGTTGTTGTAGTTGCGGTTACGGCGATATCGAACTTCACTTCCTGAACACGGTTCACAAAGTCATCTGTGCCTCCCCAAGATGGGCTGATAACTCCGCCACCACTGATCGTTGCACCCCATTCCTCTTGTGCGGCTTTCACTCCCTTCATGATTGGAGCAACGAGCTACGCACACATTCTTCGAGTTCCATCTCCTCTCCTTCTTGTCCGCGTCGAGGCAGTGCGAAGACAAAAATACAAGGATGTTGTCGGCCATTTGTCGGTTTTTGACAGCGACCGGCGCTGGCGAACTCAGCGCCTTCTGTAATCGATGTTATGCGACATTTGCCCGAAGGCCCCTTATGGCGTCGGCTGCGGGGGGTGTGTTTGCCGAGCATGTGCTGCGAGGTGCAGCGGTGCATTTGAGGCGGGTGGGCGCGGGCTCGCCGTCGCGCTCGACGAGCGCCCGATCCCAATCAGCGCTATTTCTCGACCGTTTCGGCTTCGACTTGATAGTAGTCATCGAGGCCGATCAAATCCTCGATCTCCTGGCGCACCGCGGTGAACTGGTTGTCGCCGATCCCGGTGTAATTCCCGGTGTGCTGCATTTCCGCCAGGGCTTGCTTGATGAAATGCACACCGACGCCGAGCAACAGCTGCGCGTCGATGCAGGCGCGGTAACCCATCGCTTTCAGCCGGTCGAGCCCATAGATTGGCCGGCCGTCGCGATTGCCGCGGCTCTGCACCCATACCAGCGGCACTTTGGCGAGACGCGGTGCGGCTTCGGCTTCGGCATTGTTGCGCGGAAAAACGAGGCCAAGGTCGGCGCCGACTTCGGCTGCCGCATTGACCCGCAGCATCGCTTCGTCGAGACCGAATTCGCGGCAGGTATCGGAGCGGGCGATGATCACGAAATCAGGGTCGGTGCGGTCGCGTTCGCGGCAGGCCCAGCGGATCTTGTCGACAAATTCGCCGACGGGCACGGCGTGGGCGACATATTTGTGATAATGCGCCCGTTTCGGGAACAGCTGGTCTTCGATATGAATCCCGGCGATCCCGGCGGCGGCGAATTCGCGCATCGTGCGCATCGTATGCAAGGGTTCGCCAAAACCGGCCCCGGCATCGGCGACGAGCGGCACCGAGACAGCGCGAGCGACCTCGCCCGCGACCCGAACCTGCTCATCCATGGTCAGCAGCGGTTCGGTGATCGCTCGCGACGCACCCGTCGCGTAACCGCCGGTATAAACGACCTTGATCCCCGCCGCTTCCGCCAGCCGCCCTTCGATCGGCGTCGTCGCCGAGGGCATATAGAGGAATTCTCCCGAAGCGATCAGAGCGCGCAGCGTTGCGGTCTTTGAGCTCATTTGCAACTCTCCGGTTCAGCCAAGCGAGGCGATGATTTCGCGGTAGGCCGCCTCGGGGAAGGCTTTTAAGGTTCGGGTGCGGACGGCTCCCTGCATCCCGAGCACCAGCGCGAACCGGGCCGCCACCGCATCGTCCGGGGCTTCGAAGATCATGACCAGATCATAATCGCCCAACGTCATGTATAGGCTTTTGAACTCGCCCCCCATATCGGCCAGCGCTCGCTTTGCAGTGTCGAGCCGGCGCGGCGATTCTCGGACTCTCTGACCGCCTTGATCAGTCCAATTGGCGAGCATGATGTAGGTCGGCATGGCGCAATTCCCTATTCACGCCTTTGTTGTCGCAGTGCGGCGCAAAGTTCGAACCCGATTGGGTCACGCTGCCGGCGCAAACTGCTCCGCGGCGATGCGGTCGAGCTTGGCGGCCATAATAAAGTCGTTTTCGTGAAGCCCTTTGATCTTCTTGGTGTGCAAAGAGACGGTGGCGAAGCCCCAGCCAAAGCGGATTTCGGGATGATGCCCTTCGGCCTCGGCCAATGCCGCCGCGCGTTCGACAAAAGCGAAAGCCTCACGGAAATTGCGGAAGCGATAGGTACGCTCGATCCGCTTGGCGTCATCGAGCAGCGCCCAATCGGCCGCCTGCGCGTGGAGCCGCTCGGCTTCGTCGGCATCGAGCGGCGGGATGCCGCCGCGGCAGGGTGTGCAAGTTTTATCGGCGAGTGCTGTGGCCATGGCGCATCCTCCTCAATAGATTTCACGATAGCACAAAATACCGCGCAGGTATGGGGACCGGTTCCATGACGTATCGGACGGGTTGGATGGTGGCCGGTTTGCTGGCCCTGATGCTGACCGGAAAGCAGGCCGCGACGGCCTCAATCGCCGGCGGGACATGGCAGGTGGTGTTGGCGGCCGGCGACAATCAAGAGCCGGTATTCGATGACGCGATACGTGATTTGGCACGCCGCCTGCGCGCCGATGGCGTTCCCGCGCAGAATATCCATCGCCTGAGCGCCGATATTGCGAAACCTCATAATGGGGTCGAGCCGGCCACCGCCGAAAACGTGCTGCGCCGCATCGCCAGCCTGCCGGCACGGCCAGGGGACCGTTGCTTTATTTTTCTGACCTCCCATGGCGAATACAATGCCGGTCTGTGGCTGGCGCGCTCGCAGCGGGCGCTGCATCCCGAAGAATTGGCGCGAGGGCTG
Organism: Alphaproteobacteria bacterium; assembly: GCA_019238055.1. GTDB lineage: Bacteria > Pseudomonadota > Alphaproteobacteria > ATCC43930 > CGMCC-115725 > AP-15. The sequence goes on along the minus strand of JAFAOB010000258.1, from coordinate 21,418 downwards.
TCAGCGGGCTGTGGTGCGGTGCCGACAGTGGTCGTGGTTTCGAGCTGCTACAGCGGCGGCTTTGTCTCGGGTGCCATGGCAAAACCCAACCGCATCATCCTGACCGCCTCGCGCCGCGATCGGCCGTCTTTCGGCTGCCAGGTCGAGCGAACCTATAGTTTTTTTGACGGCTGCTTTCTGAGCGTGCTGCCAGAGGCGGCGGATTGGGAGACCGTGTTCCAGAAGACAAGCCGCTGCGTTGAACGCCAGGAAAAGGCGCTCGACGAGCGGCCGTCCGAACCCCAGGCGTATTTTGGCGCCGCAACAGCCACACTGCCGGCCCGCTTTTAAATTGGGAAAGGCTCAGCGGATCACGACGATCGGTGAGGTGCCCTCCCGGTGGGTGATATTGAGCGCCACGTCGCGGTCATGGCGACGCAGGACAAGATCCGCGAAGCCGCCCTTCACCCGCAATCCCCGCAAATGCAATTCGTTGATAAACCGAGGCAGCACCGGATGGTGAAAGCGGATCTCGTCGGCGCTGTGCCCAAAGCTTAACCCGAGGCTGCCCTGAACGAGAGCAAACACCGTGGCCGCAGCCCAGGCTTGCGGCGAGCAGGCCACCGGATAGAGTATGGGTGCCGTTAGTTTGCGCCACTGGAAGCCACAGAATAATTCGGGAAGACGGCGCAGCTCCATATAGCTGGCGGCCTCAAACAGGCCGCGAAATATTTTCAGCACCGCAGGTTTCAAATCGTAGCGTGCGAGGCCAAGCGCAATCATCGCGTTGTCGTGCGGCCATACCGAGCCGTTGTGATACGACATCGGATTGTAGCGCGGCGCCGACAGCGCGACTGTACGGATACCCCACCCAGAAAAACATGACAGTCCGAGCAATGTGTCGGCGACGCAGCGGGCGCGCTCCGGCTCGGCAATCCCGCTCAGAAGAGCATGGCCCGCGTTCGATGATACGACCCGGCAGAGGTTTTTGGCCCCGTCGAGCGCCAAACCATATGTCGAAAGTTCTTCACACCAGAACGCTGCTTCGAACTTCTGACGCAAACGCTCCGCTTCCTGGCGCAGGCGCCGAGCCGTTTCGGAATGGCCCAGTAAGATGGCTAAATTTGCGGCATGGTGCTTGGCCGCATAGACATAGCCCTGGACCTCGCAGAGCGCGATTGGTCCCTCGGCCAGCCGACCGTCGGCGTGGAAGATGGAATCGTACGAATCTTTCCAGCCTTGGTTGACGAGCCCGTTGGTGTTCTGTCGGTTATATTCGACAAAGCCGTCGCCATCGGCGTCACCATAGACGTCGCACCAATGCAACGCACCTTCGATATTTGGCCACAGCCTTCGCACGGTGTCGATATCGCCCGTGCGCGCAAAATATTCTCCTGCCAACATGACAAAAAGCGGTGTGGCGTCGACACTGCCGTAATAACGCGCGAATGGAACCTCGCCAAGCCGTGCCATCTCGCCATCGCGCATCTCATGCAGGATTTTGCCGGGTTCGGCATCGCTTTGCGGATCGACTTCGGTTGCCTGGTTGGCCGCGAGAAAATTGAGTACGCCCTTGGCAATGCTCGGGTCGATCCACAAGGCGAACAGCGCCGTAATGATCCCATCGCGGCCAAACACCGTGCTGAACCACGGAATGCCGGCAAAAGGGTAGGGGCCGTGTGGCGTGTCGGTCACCAGCATATAGAGATCGGCGACCGAACGGCGCGCCATTTCATTAAACAGCGAGTTCGAGCTGTCGATCGCGGCAGCGCGGCCACTGGCTGTTCGAATCGCGCGCCGAGCCGATCGCAGGGTGCTGTAAAAGCGGCGGGCTAGCTCCCGATCCGCAGGCTGCTCGTCGCATGCAATCTGCAGGATGATCCGGGTTGCCTCGCCAGGCGCGATCGTTTGATCAAAGCGCGCGTGATTCTGATCCAGACGGAAGGGAGGCGGGTCGAACGTCAGGGTGGTGATCCGCTCCACCCGGTCCAATCCGAAATGATGCAAGGCCACCGAGGCGGCAGAGCGCTGTTCGATTGACACTCGTCCGCGTCGCGCCCGCTTCTGTCCGCGGACCTCGAAAAGATCGACAAAGTCCGCGGCGAAATCGACCCGCAAGCTGAGCTGATGCGGCACAACGTCGAAATTGTGCACGAGCAACCGCTCGTAGCAGCAATTGCTTGATAGATATCGCCGGCGATTGACATGGATCCGCTCGCCGCGCAGTGCATGTCTTTGCCCCTCACCGGGATCGGGATTGGTGAGGTCCACAGTCAGGACGGCGTTGTCCTCCTGGACATTGGAACTCAACAACAGCAGCGGAGCGTCGTTGAGGCGCAATTCGAGCCGCGATAAATACCGGGTGTCGCGGTGATAGATACCGTCCGGACTGCCGCGCACAGCGACAATATCGCCGCGGGGATCAAACACCGCAAAGGTGTGGCCACGTTTTAGCGCGCGCGGCCGGCGCTCTTGGAACGTCGCCGCTGATTCGATGTAAAAGCGAGAGGCTTCGCCGTTTTCGGGCGTTGTTTCGGTCAATCGCGGGGCCCCCCAGCCTTAATGATCAGTCGGTGTCGGCCCCCGCCGCAGTGCGCGGTTTGCGATCGGCCGCGAGGCCGCGACGCATCACTTTGCGGTAGAGCTCGAGATAGTCGTGCGCCATGCGCTCGACGAGAAAGCGCTTTTCAAAATGGCGACGGATGCTCCGGCGATCGAGCCGCTGTGCCATTGGGATTGCCGCGACTGCCTCATCGATGTTGTCGACCAGGCAACCCGTCGCTCCAGGCTCGATAATTTCCGGCACCGCGCCACGGCAGAATGCAATCACCGGAGTGCCGCAGGCCATGGCTTCGATTTGTATGAGGCCGAACGGTTCCGGCCAGTCGATCGGAAACAGCAAGGCTGTCGCGTCGCCCAACAGGGCTCCCTTCTCGTCTTCACCCACCTCGCCGATATATTCGATAAGCGGGTCGTTGAGCAGCGGCTTTATTTGCTCCTGATAATACTCCTGGTCGGTCTTGTCGACTTTTGCCGCGATAACCAACGGCAGGCTAGCCCGGCGCGCGATCTCGATTGCTCGTTCCGGTCCCTTCTCGGGGCTGATTCGGCCGACAAAGACGAGGTATCCGCCAGCTCCTCGGCCGAGCGAGAAAAGATCGGGCGGCAGCCCATGATACACCGTGCCCTGCCAATTGGCCCAGGCGAGTGGAGCACGCTGCGCGTCGGAAATCGAGACCAGCGGCATCATTGGGAATTCCCGGTAGAGGGGCGGCAGATCCGGCAGATCGAGCCGGCCATGCAGCGTGGTTAGCGTCTTGCCCGCGCGCGAGGCAAAGACCGGGAAATGCAGGTAGTCAACATGGAAGTGGATGATGTCAAACAGATGGGCGCTGCTCGCGACCCTGTTGATCAGCACCATGTGATGCGCCAGCGGATCGCGGCACTGCGGATCGAGCCGCAAGGCTCGTTCGCAGGGCGCCTCAAGCATTGCCAGAGTTCGCGAATCGCCACTGGCAAACAGAGTGACTTCATGACCCTGGTGAACCAGCTCCTCTGTCAGGTGAGAAACGACACGCTCGGTGCCGCCGTAAAGTTGCGGGGGGCAGCTTTCGTACAAAGGTGCAACCTGAGCAATTCGCATGACGCAACTCTCTGCCGTTGGTTTCGTTGTTATCTTGGTCGAGGCAAAATTGGCTGCGCCGGGACTTTGCGAGCTGCTTCACCACCGGGCAGCTTATTAGTTAACCACTTGGCAAGGCGCAAGTTCCAGGCCGACTACCGCTTGAACACCGGGGCTGACTGCCTAGATCGAGGGTGTGCCGGATGCCGCTCAGCGGGTCGCGGCAGGAATGAGGGTCGGGCGAACCGCGGCCGGCCAAGGTCATGTCGCTTCTTGGTGAGGATGTGACTAACCGTTACCCAATCTTTCTCCGGTTTGCATCCGGACCATTTGCGGCATCGCCACGCCGGCCTGTTCGGGGCCGCTGCTTCCTTCTTCACCCTGTCGTGCACGTCTGCGGCAACGTTTCTGGATGTGCACCGTTTTTGGACGGACATGAATAGGAGGCGAGAATCATGGCGTTGTCAGAGTTTCCCCGTTTGGGGCTGGACCCGTTTCTCGAATTGCGGCGAATGCAAAGCGAAATGAACCGGCTGTTCTCCGGGTTCAATGCCGCCGCCGCTCGCGAGTTTCCTCCGATAAACATCTGGCTCGGTGAAAACAGCGTTGTCGTCACTGCTGAATTGCCGGGTGTCAGCCGCGAGGATGTCAATCTCAACCTTCAGGATGAAGTCTTGACCTTGGAAGGCGCGCGGCAGCCGCAGCTTCGCCAACAGGATGTCAAGTGGCATCGCCGGGAGCGGGCCTATGGCAGCTTTGCGCGGACTGTTCAATTGCCGTTCCGCGTCGACCCGGAGAAGGTCCAGGCTCGCTATACGAATGGCGTCCTCGAGATTGAACTCGAGCGGCTGGAAGCCGATCGGCCTAAGAAAATCCAGATCCGCGCCGCCTGACAAATCGGAGGATCAAGAAATGCCCCAAGACGTAAGCAATGTCGAACAGCGTACGCCGCAGACGGTCGAACAGCGCGCGCCGCAGACGCAAGGCCAGCACACACCGCAGGCACAAAGTGCCGAGCGCCACGTGCCGCGGCCGGTTTTCGTGCCGCCGGCGGATATCTACGAAACCGGCGACAGCCTTATCGTAATGGTCGAAATGCCGGGTGTTGCGTCCGATGGCGTCGACATATCTCTCGAACGCCGCGTGCTGACGATTCGGGCCCGTTCAGCCAGCCAGCAGCATACTGGCTATCAGCGGGTCTACACCGAATACGCCGACGGCGATTACGAGCGTGTCTTCACGCTCTCCGAGGACATCGACCGCGATCGAATCGAGGCCACCGCGCGAGATGGGGTCTTACAGCTGGTCCTGCCAAAAGCAGCGCCGGCAAGGGCCCGCAAGATCGAGCTGAAGTCGAGCTGAGTGCGATCGAGTAAATTCGTCCGGCCGCTCTTGGCGTTTCGCCTGATACCGAGGCAGCCGAGAGCGGCCCACGACGCACGCCTCAGCCGGGGGCGAGCCCCGCCCCGGCCGCTGTCCGCGATCGTGCGTCAATCGAGTGGCAGATCGCTCTGCTGTCACTGTAGCGCAGTGAGGTCTCGACATATCCGCCATCGAGCCGGTTCAGCTGGAAGACGTGTGTCTTCTGCTCCCGGCCGGCGAGATGCATGATGCCGATGACTTCATGCGGGGAAAAAGGTTCGACAAACAATCCGCGCAGGGCATCGAAGGCGGGGGCGGCGTCCCCCGGCATCCAGTTACAATAGGCGGGCAAGAAATCGACGGGCAAATGCTCGGCGAAAATAGCGTAATTGAGGGCTGTCTGCTCCACAAAGAAAAACCGCGTGCGCTGCGCGGCCTGTACAATGATCCGCCCCCAGATGTGCCAATGCGGGGCATCGCCGCGCAGCGCAAAGACGCCGCAATTGACCATTGGGTTGCGGCCGAGCCGGTCGGCGACGCGCCATCCAAAGGCTTCGCGATAGTTCTTCCATGTCAAGGTCAGACCGAACAATTTCGGCCGCTTGTAGTGGCGCTTATAAGCCCGGTCGATTTCCGGCACGATGGCGAGCTTGCCGTCGCGCGCGGCCTCGACATAAAGCCTGATTACCCGCCAATCCTGCACCCAGGCATCGGCGTCGATCCATAAATAGGTCTCGTAACCGGGAAAATGCCGCGGCAAAAAGGGGCGGGCGAATTGCGCTTTGCGCGCTTCCGGCGTTTGCGCCTGGCCTGGAAAAACGATGTCCCAGCCCGGGGTGACCAAATGCCTCACGCGCTGAGCCAGCCATTTGCGCTGATCCGGGAGGAGCCCCACATCCAGGATGCCGATCGGCGCGTCGGCCTGTAGCACCTCGATCGACAGTACGAGATCGCGCAACAGCGGAAAATAGCCGCTATCAGCCCCGCTGACGATCAGAAGGTCGGGCGACCGCACGTGATCAGCTGATCGCGGTCCACAGCGGAGCCGGCTGCGGGCCGCGCATTTCGAAATGTGTCAGGGAACCAGCCGGTACCCACCGGGCTCGGTCACGAGGATCTGGGCCGCCGCCGGATCGCGTTCGATCTTTTGCCGGAGGCGATAAACGTGTGTCTCAAGAGTGTGTGTTGTGACGCCGGCGTTGTAACCCCAGACCTCGCCGAGCAAGGTGTCGCGGTCGATGACCCGATCGCCGGCGCGATACAGGTATTTAAGAATCGCCGTTTCCTTTTCGGTTAATCGGACCTTTTTGTGCGTGCCGGGCTCGGTCAGCAGCTTTGCGCTGGGCCGAAAAGAATAGGGGCCGATCGTAAAGATCGCGTCGTCGCGATGCTCACTCTGGCGGAGGTGGGCGCGCAACCGAGCCAGCAATACGCTCAGTCGGAACGGCTTGGTGACGTAGTCATCGGCACCCGAATCGAGGCCAAGGATGGTATCGGCATCCGTGTCCGATGCGGTCAGCATCATGATCGGGATATTGATTCCGTTGCCGCGGAGCGTGCGGCAGACCTCACGGCCATCCATGTCGGGCAACCTGATATCGAGTAGGATCGCGTCGAACTGTTCTTTTGCGATGATGTCCAACGCCCGCGTCGCGGTATCGCATTCCACGACGACAAACTCGTCATTGAGTTCGAGCTGCTCGACGAGCGATTGGCGAAGCGCCGCATCGTCGTCCACAATCAGAATTTTGCGACCAGCCCTCATATTTTCCCCGCCGGTCCGAGAAGGCCAACAGCGCTTCCAAACTTAACCTTTAATCAAAGTTTGGTACCCGTTGCAGATCGGACCAGCCCAATTTATTACCCTGCCTGCCAATCAACCAAGCTCATTCGACATCGTTTGATCAGCTTCCAAGTCCTCGTCCGGGGCTGAGCCCCCACCAACGTGGTATCTCCAAATCAGCGTAGATGACGCGGCGCAGCTTGGCCTGCCGGTCATGACGTTCTAGCCGCTTCGATCCGATCCGCGAATATGAGTGCCAGTATGGGCGAACTGCCGGCTGGCGCTGACGATGGGGAGGCTCGCTCCGCGCTTTTTTTTAAGTTTCGAGCCCGAGCGCGCGGCGGAACCGATTCTTTAAATGAACTCCGTCGCGCGGCGGCAGGACGCGCGGCGGCTCGTCGGCGCGGATCGCAACGCGAGCGAATAGGGTCGTTGCTGATCTGAGAACCCGGGACGCAAACTCGCGCAGCCCCAATTCGTCGCTGATGTCAAAGGCCTCTCTGATGCCGCAGGCGCGTGCAATGCCGACCAGCTCGACCCCGGAGCCGGTATGGCTCGCCTGCATCCCGGTTTCGGCATAATGGCCGTTGTCGAACACCGCGATCGACAAGTTCGGCGGCCGTTGCACGCCAATCGTTGCGAGCCCGCCCAACCCCATCAACATCTCGCCATCGCCGGTCACCACCAGCACGCGGCGCTGCGGTTGGGCGATTGCGAGACCAAGCCCGACCAGTGCAGCCGACCCCATCGCTCCCCACAGATAGAAATTCCGCGGGTCATCACCGACCGAGGCAGCATCCCAGCTGGTCGATCCGAGCCCGGTCACCAGTAACAGATCGTCTCGTTTTTCGAGCAGCAGTCGGATCGCGACGCGGCGATCAAGGCGGCGGTCATTCGCAATCATCTCACCCACCGCTTGGCGCCGATCAGCCGCTGCGACAGCAGCACCGCGACCGCGAGATCGCTGTTGTAGGCGATGTCGATTGCAGCGGCGACGGTCTCCGCCGCGGCGTCCGCATGCTCGACCCGGTAGACCAGCACATCCATCAATTCGAGTGTGGCCGGGGTTTTCAATCCCATCGGCACCTGCCATGGGTTGAACTCGGCCCACTCGCCGCGCATCGTCACAAGCATCAGCAGCGGAAAGCGGCAATTCTTTGAGAGCGAGAGCATGTTGATGCAATTGCCGACCCCGCTCGACTGCATCAGCAGCGCGGCGCGCTGGCCGCCGAGCCAGGCACCGGCGGCGACCGCCACCCCCTCTTCTTCGGAGGTCAGCGGGATGGCCCGGATTTCGGTATCGGCATGGATCAGACCGATCAGCCGCGCATGCCCGGCGTCAGGCACATAACCGATTTGGGCGATCCGCGACTGCTTCAGAACTGTGAAAATCTCGTCGCGCCAGTCCGCTCCCGGCACAGCTGCGCGTCCGCTCAAGCGCTCGCCTCCTGATTTGTCAGCGCCGCAAATCTATCATCATCGCAGTTGAGGTTGAATTCGTTCCCGCTCCTGATCATTGCTCGAAACCCTAGCGGCAAACTCGATTTACATGCCAGCGGCGTATCGAAGCCCTGCTCCAAGACGTCGAACGGCGGCGCGACTTGGTGTTGCGCGGCGATCGCCTACCCCGAGTCCGGTGCCGGGCGTGGACCGGTATAGCGGGCGCGCGGCCGGATCAGGACGTCACTTTCGTATTGCTCGATCGCATGCGCGATCCAGCCGACAGTTCGGCCGATGACAAACAGCCCGAGCGCCGAATTGGCCGGCAGTTGCAGCGCGGTGGCCGCCGCCGCCAACGCGAAATCGACATTCGGAAGCTGGCCGGTGAGACGCGTGCCGGCTGCGACGGCGGCCTCGATCGCGCCGCGCGTTGCCGGTACCGCCACGCCGACCGCGTCGAGCATCGCTTTAGCGCGCGGATCGCCCGCAGGATAAAGGAAATGTCCGAAGCCCGGCAGATCCTCGCCGCGCGCGAGTCTGGCCGCCATGGCCGCCAAGGGATCGGTGTCGCGTGCAAGCTCGCCAAACAGCGCCTCGGCACGTGCCGAGGCGCCGCCGTGACGTCGGCCCGACAACGCTGCGAGCGCGGCTGTCACTACCGCATAAGGGGTGGCGCCGGTCGATGCGACGCAGCGCGCGACAAAGGTCGATGCGTTCAGTTCGTGGTCGGCCAGCAACACGAGACAGCGGCGCACAAGGTCGGCGCCGCCCTGATCCAGCTGCCACGCAGCGGCAAGCTGGGCATGCACCGGCGCGGTTTGGTCCGCCACTCTCCCCGGTACGAGGCAGGCGGCAAGCTCACGCACGATCAGCCGGCCGGTGCGGATCAACCCGGAGCGGGTCAGATCAAGCGCCGGCAGATCCCGATCGGCGAGCATTGCCAATCGGGTCTGACAGCGCTCGATAAACCCGACGGCCGCTGTCCGATCTGCGGGCGCCGCCGCCGTCGCCGGAGGGCTGCTGACGGCAGGTCCGGCTTGCCACAACAGCCCCGCCACATCTTCAAGCGTCGCCGTGTGCGATAAGGCGATCGCGTCTTCGCCGCGGTAAAAGACCCTGCCATTCTCGATCAGGCAAATCGACGAAGCGATGACCGGGGTCAGCGCCTCGGTCTCAGTTGGGCGGGACGTCGGCAGTGCAGCGCCGCGCAGCGCCTCGACCTCCTCGACGCGATAGCGGCGTTGGCGGCTGCCGGGAACTGCCACCGAGCGCAAGCGGCCGCGGCTGACATACGCGTAAAGTGTGTCAAGCTTGATGCCGAGGCGTTGGGCAGCTTCACGCGCAGTCAGCAACATTGTGGATTGATCATGGAATCAAGATTGACTTACATCGCTATAAGCGGTCATCTGGATCATCTCTACGCGGAGCAGGCGATCAGTGCAATTGCCGATCTCGACAGCTTCGCGCGTGAGAGCGTGGCTTGATGCCCACTCAACATCCGCATCGGCTCTGAGGGATTTTTCATGTCCAAACGCATCGATACCGCAGAACTAGCCCTGGTCGTCGGTACACTTTACCCATCGCCATTTGACGAGCCATGTCGGGCTCGCGCCCGCACCAAGCTTGGCGACGCCGCTGGGCTCACCCAATTCGGCGTCAACTTGCTGCATCTGCCGCCCGGCGCCTGGTCGAGCCAGCGCCATTGGCACACGGCAAGCGATGAGTTCGTTTATGTCCTCTCCGGTGAGGTAACGCTGGTCACGAATGATGGGGCGGAAATTTTGCGCCCCGGTGATGCGGCTGGGTTCCGTGCCAATGACCCGAACGGGCATTGCTTACAGAACCGCTCCAGCGCGGATGCGCACGTGCTCGAGATCGGGACTCGCATGGCGGACGATACCGGCCACTACAACGATATCGATATGCTCGCTCCCGCCGGCGGCAAACCGGCGATCTATACCCACCGCGACGGCACCCCCTACCCGGATATCAAACGCCGCGGCCCGTGAACCCGAGAAAGCGCTACCCGCCGAGATCCGCGCCGTGCGGGCTGATGGAGGACCACCTTGCATTCACGATCCGGCGATTGGCGCGATAGCCCTTGCCCATAGCGTAATGAAGCTGGATAACCCTGATTTGTGAGGTTTTGCTACTCGCCGCCGGAGGAGGGGCCATGGCCAAGTCCGCGAGCATCTCCGCTCTCGCCATCGCCGCAGCGATCGCTGCAGCGATCGGGATTTCGGTTGCATCCGCCCAGCGTGCGCCGGGAGATGCGGCCGCCGCAGCGCAACGTGCGCCGCTCGGCGGCAACCAAACGGCAAATCCGGCGGCGCAGAATTTTCTTGCCGAACACGAGATCGGCCACCGCTTCCATTTCGATCCGAACAATCTGCCGTCGCCGAAATCGGGGCCGATCGTGACGGACCGCTCGCTCATTGTGCCTTATAGTGGGCAAAAGCTGGCCGTTCCACCGGGGTTTACTGCCGCCCCGTTCGCGACTGGGCTCGCCAATCCCCGTCGCCTGTTGGTGCTCGCCAATGGCGATGTGCTCGTCGCTGAACAGGCGGTGGGCTATGTCACCTTGCTGCGCGACGACGGCACCGGTCACGCAGTATGGATCGATCGTCATGTCGAAGACTTGAACAAGCCCTATGGGCTCGCTTGGCGAGGCGACCATCTGTTGGTCGCCGACCAGGATGGCATCTGGAAGGTGCCGCATGTTCCGGGAGCATTGCGCCCCGGTCGGCCGGCGCCGCCGCAGTACGCCAGCCAACTGCCTCCGAGCGAGCGAAAGCCGTTGCCCGGGGCCTATGGCGCCGAGTTGATTACCAAAAAGGGCATTTTCGGTATCGTTCAGGGCCACCAAAACCGCGATCTGAAGATCGACCCGCGGACCGGCGCGTTATTTGTCGGCGTCGGCTCGGCGGGCAATCTCGGCGCCGAACCTGATCCCAAGGCGACAATCCAGCGGTTTGACGCCGACGGCTCGAACCAGATGACCTATGCCTCGGGGACGCGCAACCCGACGGCACTCGCCTTTCAGCCCGAAACCGGGGATTTGTGGGCGGTCGTGCAAGAGCGCGACGGCATGGGCGACAACCTGCCTTCCGATTATCGGATCCATGTGCGCGAGGGTGGTTTTTACGGCTGGCCCTATGCCTATATCGGCCCACATCCGCAGCCCGGCTTCGCCAATCTCGCGCCAGACAAGGTCAAGGCCACGATCACGCCCGATTTGCTGTTCCAGGCGCATTCGTCATTGCTCGACCTCGTTTTTTACGAGGGCAACCAATTCCCGCCTCAATACAAAGGCCAGCTGTTTGTGGCGCTGAAGGGATCGTGGAACCGATCCTTGCCGACCGGCTACAAGATCGTCTTGGTGCCCTTCAAAAACGGCAGACCCGAAGGCTACTACCAGAATTTCGCGACCGGTTTTTGGACCGCGGGCACTGAGCGCGCCGAGGTCTGGGGCCGCCCGGCCGCACTTGCCGTCGCCAAGGACGGCTCGCTGCTCGTTGCCGACGATACCGGCGGCACGATCTGGCGCATTTCCTACACCGGCACACGCGCTCATTAGGCCGCGCCGCTTAACAGTGAGTTAGTTGATCGTCGATTTGGTAAAAATCTGCGCGCCTTTACGACGGAACCCAATTGTAATCAGCGGTAAACTGCTAAAGAGGGGTGCCAGCACAACAGTCGTTCTGAATAATTTCCATAATGATTTAGTAATCTAGTAGTGATTCGCTTGAGATTTGGCCTACAGCGTGGAATTTCGGCAGAAAGTGCTGTCAATCGCATTTTCGTGGAAGGCCCGCCCATAACGGGTGAGCCCGAGGTTGTGCAGCCATTCTGCGTATCCATCGGCCCCTCTCCCATTAAGGCCGATCATCCCGCATGACGCGCTCAGCGCCGGCGAGATTAACCCTATATTGCAGGCGTGCTTATGCTGTATCCGCAACGGCTGAATGCGGACGCCCAACCTGGGCCGGCAGCATCGGAAAAGCACCGGCGTAATCGGCGCCCGCCAAAGGACATCAGCGATGCAATCCCATGCATATGACTATATCATTGTTGGCGCCGGGTCGGCCGGCTGCACCTTGGCGCACCGGCTAACAGAAAATGGCGGTGCGCGCGTCCTGCCACTCGAGGCCGGCGGTTGGAACCGCGAGAGGATCCCGCTCGCCTGGGGCCGCATCTTGCAGCGGCGCATGCACGATTGGATGTATTTCGCGGAACCCAAGGCGACGCTCGGCGGGCGGGGCATCGAATGCGCCCGCGGCAAGGTGATCGGCGGTTCCTCGTCCATCAACGCCATGGCTTATGTGCGCGGCCATCGTGGCGATTATGACCGCTGGGCCGACGCCGGCTTACCGCATTGGTCCTATGCGCACGTTCTGCCCTATTTCCGCCGCCAGGAGACAGGGGAAGAGGGCGCCGGCCCGTACCGTGGTGCTGAAGGGCCGTTGGCGACACTGGTCGCGCTATCCGGACCCGGTTGCCGAAGCCCTCTTGGCAGCAGGAATCAAGGCCGGGTATCCCAGCACCGACGATTACAACGGTGCCCAACAGGCAGGTTTCGGACGCTCGCAGTCAACTGTTCGCGATGGGAAGCGCTGCAGCGCCGCGGTCGCCTATCTGCGGCCCGCAATGGCTCGGTCCAATCTCAGGTCGAGGTGAATGCGCTCGCTACTCGCATCCTGTTCGATAACCACCACGCCGCCGGCATCGAGTACCTGCATGGGGACCAGCAACGGATTGTGCGGGCCAAGCGCGAGGTGATCCTTGCTGCCGGGGTTATCAACACGCCGCATCTGCTGATGCTGTCCGGGATCGGGGACCCTGACAAACTGCGCCCGCTTGGCATCCCGATTACCACCCATCACACCTAATGGGCTGAGAATCTAGGGAATGTTGGGTAAATCGCGCGGCGGCTTACGCTGATGATCGAGATGGAGCCGTCGGCTGCACAACCCAGCCCGATCGCGCGCTGGGTCAATAACGCATCCGGTGCCCTACAGGCAGCCGTCCCGGCGCTGCTGTTCGGATTGCGGCTGTGGGCGTCGGTCTGTCTGGCGCTCTATGTCGCGTTCTGGCTCGAACTCGATACCCCGTCCTGGGCCGGGACGACTGCGGCGATCGTCTGTCAGCCGCATCTCGGCGCCTCGCTGCGCAAGGGCTGGTTCCGTCTGATCGGCACCGTGGTGGGGGCGGTGGCGATCGTGGTGCTGACGGCGTGTTTCCCGCAGAACCGCGCCGCCTTTCTCGTGAGCCTGGCACTGTGGGGCGCGGCATGCGCGTTCGTCGCCACAGTTTTGCGCAATTTTGCGGCCTACGCCGCGGCTCTGGCCGGCTATACGGCGGCAATCATCGCGAGCGACCAGCTCGGCGCGACCGGCGGGTTGAACGGACAGGCATTCATGCTGGCGGTCACGCGTGCAAGCGAGATCTGCATCGGCATCGTTTGCGCCGGCATTGTCCTCGCCGGGACCGATCTGGGGGGCGCCAGGCGCCGGGTGGCGAGTCTGTTCGCCAGCCTCTCGGCCGAGATCGCCTGTCGCTTTATCGGCACATTGGCTGACGCCGGCGCCGAGTTCGAGCAGACCCAGACGATCCGGCGCGAACTCGTGCGCCGGGTCATCGCGCTTGACCCGGTCATCGACGAGGCGCTCGGCGAGTCCTCGGAGCTCCGCTACCATTCGCCGGTCCTACAGAATGCTTTAGACGGTCTGGTCAGAGCTCTCGCCAACTGGCGCACGGTAGCGGTCGTCTTGACGCGCTTGCCCCAGGAAAGGGCGCGACAAGAGGCCGGCGCGGTGGTGGCAGAGGTGCCGGAGCAGCTTCATGCAAGACTTGCAGAGGATGAGGCGGCACGCTGGCTCGCCGGTCCCACATGCTTGCTCCAGGCGTGCGAGGCAGCGGTACGGAAGCTGTTCGCGCTGCCCGTACAAACCCTGTCGCTGCGGCTCCTCGCTGATCAGGCGGCCGAAGCGCTGGCCGGCATTTCGCAGGCACTCATCGCCCTCGCCTTGCTCGTTGCCGATCCCGCCCGGCCTGTTCCTCGTATTCGCGGCCGACGCCGCTTGCGCATCCCCGATTGGCTTCCGCCGCTGACCAATGCCGCGCGCGTCTTCATCGTGATTGTCGCCGCGGAACTCTTCTGGATCGTTACCGCATGGCCTGGTGGCGCCAATGCGATTACCTTCGCCGCGATCATTGTGATCTTGTTCGCACCCCGCGCCGAGCAGGCCTACAACATCGCGATCAGCTTTATGATTGGCAGCGTCTTGACCGTGATGATTGTCGCGACTCTCCTTTTCGCGGTGCTGCCGAATGTTGAGACCTTTGCCGGTTTCAGCTTGATAATTGGCTTTGTATTAATCCCGTTGGGTACTGCTCTCGCCCTACAATGGCAACCAGCCATTTTCACCGGAATGGTGACGGTCCTAGTTCCGCTGCTGGCGCCGACCAATCCGATGAGCTACGACCAGCAGCAATACTATAACACGGCTCTGACGATTATTGCCGGCGTGGCTGCGGCCGCATTCTCGTTCCGCTTGTTGCCGCCGCTGTCGCCGGCCTATCGCACGCGCCGGCTGCTGGCGCTGGCGCTGCGCGATCTGCGCCACCTCGCGACCGGACCGCTTCCCGACACGCCACAGGACTGGGAGCAGCGCATGTTTGCGAGGTTCGCGCTGTTGCCCGATCAGGCGCAACCGCTGCAGCGCTCATGGCTGACTGCGGCATTGTCGGCAGGCACAAAAATCATCCAGCTTCGTCACCTTTGTCCCCGGTTCGGTTTGAGCCACGATCTCGGGGTGGCGCTCGAGGCTGTCGCGCGCGGCAACAGCGCCGAAGCAACCCCAAGGCTTGCCGAGATCGACGCGGCGCTGACCTCACATCCGGGAGGAGCTGCCCTTCGGGCGCGCGGCCTGATCCTTGCAATCTCCGAGGCGCTCACTCAACATGCTGCTTACTTCGACGCAGGAGCGCCCGCGTGAGGTTCAGCGAGGTCAACCTGTTTGGCGTCTATGTCGCGCCGATCTCGGTGATCATGGTCGCCGCTTGGTTCGTGACAATTTGGCTGCGTTGGGGGGCGGCGCGGTTTGGCCTGTTGCGCCGCGTCTGGCACCCTTCACTGTTCGTCTTCGCGGTCTACATGATCGTGCTTTCGTCGATGGTCTTATGGGTCGCAAGATGGCCGATACCGAGCTGAGATCGCCCCAAGACGTCGCGCTGGACGCGCCCGCTGCGGACCGGCTTCGCACGCCCGATTTGGCTCCGCGTCGGCGGCCCCGCACTCATTTTCTTCCGTTTCTGATTACGCTGATCGGGGTGGCGATTGCCGCAGCATTCGGCCGGTCGATGTGGCAGGTCTACATGGAAGCACCGTGGACGCGCGACGGCACGGTGCGGGCCTATGTCGTGACGATCGCGCCGCAGGTCGCCGGAGAGATCGTAAAATTGCCGGTTGCCGACAATCAGTTCGTGCACAGGGGCGATCTGCTGATGGTGATCGACCCGACCGACTACAAGATCGCCGTCGATCTCGCGCAAGCGGCGGTCGAGCATGCGCAAGTTACCGCGCGCAACGCAGAGCGCGAGGCGCAGCGCCGCCAGGAACTGACCAAATTGGCGGTGACCAAAGAAGAAAAGCAGACCTACGAAAGCAATGCCATCGCCGACCAGGCGACCTACCAGCAAGCGGTGGCGAATTTGAACCAGGCGCGGGTCAATCTGCAGCGCACCGAGATCCGCTCGCCGGTCAACGGTTATGTCACCAACCTCTTGGCTCAGCTCGGCGATTACGCGACGGTGGGCAAAAACCTGATCTCGTTGGTCGATGCCGATTCATTCTGGGTCGATGGCTATTTCGAAGAAACCAATCTCGACCGCATTCACAAGGGCGACCCGGCGACGATAAAGTTGATGGGCTATCCGCAGATCGTGCGCGGCCATGTCAACAGCATCGCGCGCGCAATCAATGTCGCCAACGCCCAGCCGAATGATTTGGGGCTCGCCACGGTCAACCCGATCTTCACCTGGGTGCGGCTGGCCCAGCGCATCCCGGTGCGCATCCACATCGACCAGGTGCCCGAGGGTGTGCATCTTGTCGCCGGCATGACCACCACGGTGCAGATCGAGCCCCGCCCCCACGCCGATCGAGCAACAGGTTCACCACCGCCGGCACCGACCGTGGTCAGCCGGCAATGAACCGGTCGATTTTGCGGTAGCGGAACAGCCAGCGCCCGTCGCGTTGCACAATGTCATCATTGTACCCGCCGCCCGAGCCGATTTTTGGACCTTCGGGGCTGTTCTGCATAACCATCCAATTGGAGCGCACTTGGGCCTGGGCGCCATCGAGCGTAATGATGATGTTGGTCACAAGATGCGCCGCCCGCGGCCGGTTGGCGCCGGCGCGAGCGCGGATATCCGCCGCAAGCTTGGCGATCGCAGCGCGGCCGGTCGCCTTGCCAAAGGCGGTGTCCCAGGTTCCGTCCTCGGTGAACAGCGCCGCCATGTCGTCGTAATGCCCGTCATCGAGATGGAAGCAATATTCGGCCATCAATTCGCGAATGGCGTCCTTGTCCTCGATTGCCGTCATGATCAGACCTCCTGCCAGATTGGACGCGCAGTCTATCACCCCGGACCATCAGCGCGGCGGGCTGTGGATTGCCCAAGGCAGCGACGCGCGTCGGGTCATGCCTGCGATGAACAGCGTCCTCAGCGGCGGTCGTCGCAGATCACGATCCGATTGCGCCGGAGACCGCCGCCGCTCGCGCTTCGGAAGGTGTCGATGCCTCGGTCGGCGATCGATCAGATCTCGGCAGCCACAGCTCGACCGTGGTTCCCGCTCCGGGTCGGCTCGACAGCCGCACGGCGCCGCCGGATTGGACAACAAAACTCTGCACGCTCGGAAGCCCGAGGCCGGTGCCGACACCAAGCTCCTTCGTCGTAAAGAACGGGTCAAACGCTTGGGCGAGGATCAGCTCATCCATGCCGATGCCGGTATCGACGATTTTGACGACAATGTAGTGATCGCCGGTAAGCTCTTGCGGCGCTGCCACATCAATCTGCCGATCGGCGACCGTGATCCGCAAGGTTCCACCGTCCGGCATCGCATCGCGGGCATTGATCGCAAGGTTCAGGATGGCGAGCTCCAGCTGGTTCGGATCGATCTCGGCAGGTGCAATATCCGGCCCAGCGTCGATAACCAGGCGGATCTGCGGCCCCAATGTGCTCAGCAGCATCTCCTTCATGCGGAAAACCAGTTGGCCGACATCGACCGGCTGCGGATCGAGGCGCTGCTTGCGGACGAAACCGAGCAGTCGCTGGATCAGTGCGACCCCACGCTCAGCCGCCTGGGCAGCACTCTCGATCAGCGGGGCGATGGCTGCATTTTCGCCCATGCGCTCCTTTGCCATCGCGAGATTGCCGATCACGACAGTCAGGAGATTGTTGAAGTCATGCGCGATGCCGCTGGTCAGATGACCAATGGCTTCGATCTTTTGCGCCTGCCGCAAAGCCGCTTCGGTTCCACGATGCTCGGCGATTTCAACATGCAGGCGACGATTTGCCTCATCCACCTCAAAGCGCAGTCGCAGCGCGTCGCTGAAAATTTGGTTGAGGTGTCGCGCTGCGAGCGTCATCGCCGCGGCGAAAACCACGATCATTGCGCCAAGCACCTCGTTGGTCGGCGTGCCTTCGGCGATAAACCGGCTCGCCATCGGCAGACATGCGGGCAACAGAAAGGCGAGCAGAGTCGGCAAATGCGAGGCGCTCAGCACCACCGCCCCGGTGCACATGCCACCGATAACGATTGTCAAGAACAGCTGGTCCAGCGGCGCAACCAGCGGGAACATCATCGCTCCCCCCACCCCCCACGACAACCCTGCGCAAAAGGCGCCGACAGTTGCTCCCCTCGACCACCAGCGAGAATTTGCTGCGGTTGCGGCACGGCGATAGCGCCACCACAAAACCGCGCGCCCGATCGTGACAATGCCGACCGCGCCAAACCAGAAAGCCGGTAGCGGATGCGCTACGCCTGCCCCAAGCGTGATGGCGATCAGCGCTGCATTCACCAAATTGACCACGAGCGCGATCGGCATCTGCCGAAAAACGGTCGCGAGTCGCTCGACATAAACAGCACTGCTCACATCGCCTTCGGATGGACTCCGAGGGTGCTGGCGCGGCTTTGCGCGAGTGGATGGCACAGAGTCTGCCAAACAATCCCCATTCTGACGGTGAAGCCGACCCATTCTGACGGCGATATTCGCTGCCATGATTCGCGCCGGCTATCAAAGGACGATTTTTTGTCAATTTGCGGGAGGCATCGTCCATAAATCGTCCATTTTCCTTTTTTGCAGCCTACCCGCACTATATGAATGTCGGCTCAAGGAGCCCGATTGAAGGAGATCCTGATGGAGGTACCGATTACGCTGGAGATCTTTACCGACTACGTCTGACCCTGGTGCTATCTCAGTACCGTGCGTATTGAAAAGCTAAAGCAGGCGTTCGAAATCGAAACCAGACTGGTCCATTTTCCGCTGCATCCCGAGACCCCGCCTGAGGGGCGCTCGATGGCAGAGCTGCACGCCGGACGCAATGTCGATCCCGAGGCGATATACGCTCGTATGAAAGGGCTAATGGATGCCGAGGGGCTGCCTTATGGCCGGCGCACCCACACCTATAATAGTAGGCTGGCCCAGGAATTGGGCAAATGGGCGGATACTCAGCCGGGTGGGGAGGCGATCCACGACGCGCTCTATCGTGCGTATTTCGTTGATGCCCGCAATATCGGCGACCCCGAGGTGCTGGTCGAGATTGCGCAATCGGTCGGGCTCTCACCGGAGGAAGCCCGCGCGGTGCTTGCTGAGCGCCGGTTCAAAGAAGCGGTCGATGCCGATTGGGCGAAATCGCGAGCCTACGGCATTACCGGCGTTCCGACCTTTGTCGCCGCGCGTTATGGGGTCGTCGGCGCGCAGCCTTACGAAGTGTTGGAGCAATTGCTCGAAAAGGCAGGTGCCGGGCGGCGCGCCTGAGCCGTTGCGCGATTTGTCGGCCGTCGCTCAGCTCGGTGCAAGGCGTGGCCGACGCGCGCTCAAAGCCGCAAGGATGCTCAGAAACGACAACGCCGCGAAGCATTCGAGTGATCGGGTATAATTGCCGGTCCAGTCGTGCAATGCGCCGGACAGGATCGGACCGGCGGCTTGGGCAATGACCTGCGCCGACAATGCGAGGCCACGGATCGCGCCGTAATTCGCCCGGCCGAAATAATCGGCCCAGGCGATCGGCAGCAATGTCAGCATGCTGCCGATGCCGAGCCCGAACAGGGCCGCGGCAATCGCTCCTTGGCCGGCCGAGGCGATGCCGATCATCGCTGAACAGCCGATCGTCAGAAAGACGCCGCCAAGGGCCATCGGATAGCGGATCGGCACCGAGCGCGGCATCAACCCGATCAATGCGCTCGCAATTCCCGACATCAGGGAAAACAGGCTGACGATCGAGGCGGCAAGGGTTGGGGCGACGCCATGCTCGGTCAGATTGGCCGCTTGATGCAGGCTGACCCCCGCTTGTACCGGATAGACGAGGACGGTGTAGCTCAATAGCAGCCAGAACGCCGGTGTGCGGACCGCTTGGCGGCGTGAGAACGTTACTTCGGTCGGTGCGGCGGCTGCGCTACCCCGATCCACGCTCGGGCGCATACCGGCGTTGTCCGGCAGCAGCCCTAAATCCTCTGGGCGGCGAACCATCAGCAGCCAAACCGGAACAAGACCGATCACCAGCACGGCGATGCCGATTGCGACCCAGCCGGCGCGCCAGCTCGCTTCGCGCATCGCCAACTGGGCGATCAATGGCATCGCCACCAGCCCGACCATTTGCGCGACGGTCGCGATCGAGTTGGCCAGCGGACGGCGCGCTACAAACCAGTTGTTCAAGGCACTATAGATGCCGAGCTCGAACGGACTGGCCCAATTGAGCCGTGCGACGCAGAACAGCAGATAAAAGACCAGCAGGTTTTGGGTTTCCGACAGCAGTAACGCCGCGACCCCGGTTCCGAGCACGGCAAGGCAGAGTGCGACCCGTGAGCCGTAACGGTCAAATAACGGCCCGATCAGCGGCGACAGCAAGGCCGCCAAGACCCCGCCGAGCGACGCCGCTCCGGCGACAGCCGTGCGCGACCAGCCGAATTCCCGGGTCAGCGGTTCGACAAATACCGAGAATGTGGCGGTCGCTCCGCCCTGCCGCGCAAACCCGGCGCAACACAGGCAGCCGAGCACGACCCATCCGTAAAAAAATGGCAGCCTTGTGCCGAGGAGTTGCGGCAGGCCGCGCCGACCGCGAGCTGAACCGGTCTGACTCGAACCAGCCTGAGCCGGCACCTCCGTCGCCGAACTGCTGTCTATATTACGCAAATCGGGAGCTGCGCGGCGCATCCGAGCGAAGATGGCGACCAGTTTCGCGGATCGCGCGGACCAGCTGTGCAGGTCTGACCGGGGTACTGTTGACATCGACGCCAAATGGGGCGAGCGCGTCGCAGACGGCGTTGGCGATCGCCGCTGGCGGAGCGACCGCTCCACCTTCGCCGACCCCCTTGACGCCGAGCGGGTTGAGCGGTGACGGCGAATGCAGGTGGGTGATTTTAAAGGAAGGGATATCGGTTGCGGTCGGCAGGGCGTAGTCCATCAACGAGCCCGACAGCAATTGTCCTCTCGCGTCGTAGGCGATCGCCTCGTGTAGGATGCCGCCGAGACCCTGGGCGGCGCCGCCCATGATCTGGCCTTCGACCAGCATCGGGTTGACGACGACACCGCAATCATGCGCTACGGCATAATCCTCGATTGCCACCCGGCCGGTGTCCGTATCGACCTCAACGATCGCGATATGCACGGCGTAGCTCCAAGTTACCGTTTCCGGCTGCCAATAGCAGATTTCTTCAAGGCCGGCTTCGACCCCCGGCGGCCGGGTGATCTCCCAGCCGGGGCGCGCAGCGGCCGCGACCTGCGCCAGGCTCACTTGCGCTCCGGGCACGCCGACGACGCCAACCCCGCCGCCGCGCAATTCGAGATCAGCGGGTGCGCATTCGAGGAGATGCGCCGCGACCGCAAACACCTTTTCGCGCAACCGGCTGCTTGCGACGTGCATTGCCCCCGAGGCAGTAACGGTGCTGCGGCTCGCCATCGTACCAAAACCGATCGCGATCGCTGCAGTATCGGCAAAGGTCAGCACAACGT
>JAFAOB010000091.1 GCA_019238055.1 Alphaproteobacteria bacterium | reverse complement strand
TAGTACGGGTCTCGTTCACCCTGTGGCAGGAAGGTTATCCGATCGGAAAGTGGGCCGCCGAGCAGGGCTGGAAGACGGCTTATACCGCGGTCACCGACTTTATCGCCGGACACGATGCCGAGGCCGCTTTTACCAAAGGCTTTACCGATAGTGGCGGTAAGATTATTGGTGCCGACCGCTTTCCGCCGGCCAATCCCGATTTCGTGCCCTATATCCAGCGCGTCAAGAACGCCAAACCCGATGTCGCCTTTTTGTGGGTTCCGGCGCAAGAGCAGGCGGTGGCGATCATGAAGGCGGTCAAGGATCTGGGTCTGCGCGAAGCGGGCATCAACATTACCTCGGCCCAGGATCTGCTCCCCGACGAGCAAATCCCGATCATCGGCGATGCCGCGATCGGGCTTGTGACATCGGGGAATTATTCGGCCGACGCGAAACGTCCCGCCAATGCCGCGTTTCTCGCCGACTGGAAGAGCGCTTATGGCGACAAGTCGATCCCCGATTTCTTCTCGGTCGACGGCTGGGACGGGATGAACATGATCTTTGACATGATCAAGGCGACCAAGGGTCAATTCACCGCGGACCAGGCGATGGCATATTTCAAGACCTGGAAGGATCCGAGCAGCCCACGCGGACCGATCGAAATCGATCCCAAGACCCGCGACATCGTTCAGAACATCTATATCCGGCGCGTCGAAAAGGTCGACGGCAAGCTCGCCGATGTCGAGATCCAAACGATCCCAATGGTAAAGGACCCGTGGAAGGAGCTGCACCCGGCGAAATGAGTTGTACCTTCACTGTTGCTTGAACGACTAACCCAAAATGGCTTTCGAAGTATTAATTCCTCGTCACTCCCGCGAAAGCGGGAACCTAGGGGGCCAAGTCCTTGTTACTTGCCCTGGACCCCGCCTTCGCGGGGGTGACCAATTAATAGACAATATTTTGCGAGCACTTTCTGGAGTGAGCCGTAAACTGGCACGCCGGCATGAGCATCGCCTTCTCCGCCGGGCTCAGCGTCGCTTTTCATGGCATTGCTTTTGCCATGGTGCTGTACCTGATCTCGGTCGGGCTTTCGGTGACGATGGGAATGATGGGCTTTGTCAATCTGGCGCATGGCGTATTCGCGATGGCGGGCGGCTATGTGATGACCGGGTTGATGAACCGCTGGGGTGTGCCCTTGCCGCTGAGCCTGGCCGCCGCGACTGTGGCGGTGGCGCTTGCCAGCCTGCCGATCGAGCGGCTGTTATACCGCCGGCTTTATGGCGGTGACGAGCTCGACCAGGTGCTGCTGACAATGGGCCTCATCTTCATGTCGGGGGCGGCGGCGCAATATCTGTTCGGAGCATTGCAGCAGCCGCTGCGCCTGCCGCCCTCGTTAAACGGCGGCGTCCGGCTCGGTTTTGGCGAGGTCCCAGTCTACGACATGCTGCTGATCGGCTGCGGCGCGGGATTGGTCACGGCGCTATGGCTCGGGATCGAGCGCAGCCGGTTTGGCGCCAAAATCCGCGCGGCGGTCGACAATTTGCGGATGGCGCAGTCGATCGGCATCGACACGTCGCGGCTGTTCGCCCTGACCTTTGCCCTCGGCAGCGGGCTTGCCGCGTTTGGCGGCGGGCTCGGTGCATCTCTGATCACGATCGCCCCCGGCTATGCCCTCGACAACCTCGTTTATTTCCTGATCGTTGTTGCGATCGGCGGGCTTGGCAATATTCGCGGGCCGTTTTTTGCGGCATTGCTGGTCGGCGTCGCCGACAGCGCCTGCAAATATCTGATCCCGCAATTCGGAGCATTTTTCATTTACGCGATGACAATGGCGATCTTGCTGTGGCGGCCGCACGGTTTATTCGGGCGCGCCTGATCCGCGCCGCGGAGGCGCCACCAATCGTTGGACCGGCGGCGATCGAGGTTTTTGCCCGCCGCCATCGCCTGCGCCCCTATGAGGCGCTGCCCTGGCTCACCGCACTCGGAGCCTATGTGCTGTTTCCCGGCTATCTGCCATTGGCGGCGCAAACCTTGGCGACAATCCTGTTCGCATTGTCGGCTGATCTGGTGCTTGGCTATGCTGGGATCGTGACCTTGGGGCAGGCGGCATTCTTTGGCACCGGCGCCTATACCGCCGGGATCCTCGCCGCAAATGATTGGGGTGAGCCGATCACCGGTCTTTTCGCCGCCGCGGTAACGGCGGCCGTGATCGGGTTTCTAAGCGGGCTTTTGATTCTGCGCAGCTCGGGGCTGACCTTGTTGATGCAGACGCTGGTCGTCGCCGCCTTGCTGCGCGAAGCCGCAAACAAGGCGAGTGCGATAACCGGCGGCGATGACGGGCTGCAAGGGATGCAGGTTTGGCCGATCTTTGGCCACTTTGAATTCGGGCTGTTTGGCCGTACCGGCTTTTTTTATTGCCTCGCCGTATTGTTTTTATGCTGGCTCATCGTGCGGCGACTGGTTCATTCGCCATTTGGCCGATCGTTGACCGGGATTCGCGAGAATGTCGCGCGTATGCACGCGATCGGTGCGCCAGTTTTCTGGCGGCGCCTCACCGTCTACACGATTTCGGCGGGCCTGGCCGGAATTTCCGGCGCGTTGATTGCGCAGACCACGAGCTTTGTCGGGCTCGACTCGCTCGGGCTCGAGCGCTCCGGGACCGTGCTGATCATGCTGATCATCGGCGGCGTCGGACGGCTGTACGGGGCCTTTATCGGCGTACCATTATACATGATTGCGCAGGATCGGTTCTCGTCGATCGATCCGGTCTATTGGTATTTCTGGATCGGCCTGTTGATGGTTCTGCTCGTCACTTTTGCCCGCGGCGGCGTGCTCGGCCTCGTCGACCGATTTTGGCCAGCCGGTCGCCGGCTGTGAGCAGCGGGCCGGCGGCACTGGAAACCCGCGGTCTCACCAAGAGTTTTGGCGCGCTGACGGTCGCGAACATGATCGATTTCCGGCTCGAACAGGGCGCGCGGCACGCCCTGATTGGACCGAACGGCGCCGGCAAAACCAGTTTTGTCAATCTCGTGACTGGGGCCCTGTCACCCAGCGGCGGGCACATCTTGTTCGGCGGCGCCGATATCACCACACTGCCGCAAGCGGTGCGGGTCAAACGCGGCCTCGTCCGCACGTTTCAGGTCACCCAGCTGTTTCGCGGACTGAGCCTGCTCGAAAACGTGACACTGGCGGTCTGCGAGCGCCGCGGCATCGGCGGCGATTTGCGGCGGCCCGCGGGTGATCACCGCGAGGCGATCGACGAAGCTTATGCTTTGCTCGAAAAAATGGGGCTCGCCAAAGAGGCGTTGCGACCGGTCGCAACCCTGGCCTATGGCCGGCAAAGGCTGACCGAGGTCACCGTCGCGCTCGGACTGGCCCCCAAGGTGTTGCTGCTCGATGAGCCCGCCGCTGGCGTCCCCACCGGCGAAACCGGACGGATCGTCGAGGCGATCGAAGCGCTGTCGCCGGAGATCGCGTTGTTGATTATCGAGCACGACATGGATCTGGTGTTCCGGCTGGCGCGGCGGATCACCGTTCTGGTCCAAGGTCGGGTGCTGGTCGAGGGCCCGCCGGCCAAAATCGCCGCCGATCCGCAAGTGCGGCGGGTTTACCTCGGCGAGCGCGCGGCGCGATGAGTTCCGGCGGTCTGGAGCTTGCCGGCGTGTCCGCCGGGTACGGCGAGACGCTCGTGCTGGAAGCGATCGGGCTCGCGCTGCCGACTGGCGGGAGCCTGGCTGTGCTTGGCCGCAACGGTGTCGGCAAAACGACCTTGCTCGCCACGATTATGGGGCACACTCGACTGCACGCCGGCTCGATCCGTTTTGCCGGCCGTGAGATCGCCGATTTGCCGCCGTTTCGGCGGGCCCGGCTCGGCATCGGTTTTGTGCCGCAGGAGCGGGAAATCTTTCCGTCACTGAGCGTCGCCGAAAATCTGGCGGTAGCGGCGCGGCCGGGGCGGCAATGGTCGCTCGACCGGGTCTATGATTTTTTTCCGTCCCTCGCCGAGCGCCGCCATCACCGCGGCAACCAACTTTCCGGCGGCGAGCAGCAGATGCTGGCCATCGGACGGGCGTTGATGGGCAACCCGACACTGCTGCTGATGGACGAGCCGCTCGAAGGGCTGGCGCCGGTCATCGTCGACGCGCTGCTCGCCGGGCTCGAGCGCCTGAAGCGCGA
The DNA here is from genome assembly GCA_019238055.1 of Alphaproteobacteria bacterium. GTDB lineage: Bacteria > Pseudomonadota > Alphaproteobacteria > ATCC43930 > CGMCC-115725 > AP-15. The sequence goes on along the minus strand of JAFAOB010000091.1, from coordinate 2,461 downwards.
AGCCGATCTCGCGCTGATGCTGATCGAACAGCATGCACGCCTGGCACTGGAACTGGCGCAGCAGGCAATCGTGCTCGATCGCGGCATGATCGTCTTCGCCGGCCCGAGCCGGGACCTGCTGGTGGCGCCTGACCGCCTCGCCGCGCTGATTTCGGTATCCGGCCGCGGCGGCGGAAGCTGAACGCCCTCGTCCCCAGCATGACCGCGATCCCGGCCATCACATAGCCAAAGCCGTAGCCGGCGACGACTCCGATCACCGGAAATGACACCGCCGAGCCGATCCGCCCGCCGGCTTGGGCCAGCCCGAACCCAGAGGCCCGGGCATTCGACGGGAACACCTCCGAGGTGAAGATCTGCATCGAATTGCCGGCGAGCTGCGTGAAAAATGTCATCGCAAAGCCGACCGCCAGCACCATCAGATCCGAGTGCGACAAATAGAACAGCACCGAGAAGATTGCCGCAAGAACAAAGGCCGTCACCGCGGTCGACAGAACAACCATCACCGGGATGCGCAGCCAGGAACACCTCGGCCCAGGCGACCGCCTCGATCCGATTACAACCGAGAAGAAACTCGATCAGCTGAAACGCGGCGCCACCCTTGCCGGCCGATTTCGAGTGCCACAGCCCCTTTCGCCGGTTGACGAAGAAGCCGCCCTGTCCGAGGAAGCGCCGCTCGTCCCCCCTCGTCGCGCCATTTCCAATCCGGGCGCAGCGCGACGACGATCTCGACGAGCCAGCTGTTCAGCCGCTCGAAATCGGCCGGGGTCATTCCGTCGCCCCACGGAGCAGTTCGACGAATCTGCGGAACTGCCGGTCGGTGGGACCCCCCCCCGCGCGTCGTCGAAGATTTGCCGGAGGGTGTCGTCATCGTCGGGTAAGGGGTCGTCGCCGATGTCGAGATAAAGCCTCAGCAATGAACCGGGGCAGAGCTGATGAATGATGACGACGCGACCGCCGCCCTGCTCACCGGCGCGGGTGGGCCTTGGTCGGTAGCTTCTGCCGGCATTGGCCTCAAACCATGCCCGCTCACTCAACCGTTGATTGTGCACCGACATGCCGTCCTCCCATTGAAGGCGCGGCGGGCTTGCAATCGCTGCGGGCAGCGATTAAACAAACGCCGCTCGTGCCACCGAACTTTGTTAAAGAACCTGCCTCGGAAACCGCGCGGGCCTCATCACCCTGCGCGGTTTCTCCTGTGAGCCCTTCGTTCCAGCGTCGCGTCGCCGCGAGCAGCGCCTCCTCGTCCGCCGTCGGCCCGGGGAACGGCGTGCGCCCAAGTGCGCGGGCGATCGCGGACGCGATCACCTTGGCCTCCGAACTTGACGGGCTCGGCTCCCTCGTGTGCCGATCCCCCCGCCATAGCTGCCCGGTCTCGACCGGCCCCTGGAACCGAACCACCCCAGGGTCCTTCGACAACCCCATAGCACCCTCTCATTACATACGATACTGATACCGCATCTTATTTGTGGACTGGAGGCTTGCCGTTCAAAAAATATGCGATATATATGACGTAGATAATTAACGACGGGATAGCACACTATGAAAGGTGAGAAACAGCGCCGCCGGGGCCGACCGTCCTTGCCCCCCGAAAAAGGCAAGCGCTATCCGGTCGGAATCCGAACCACCAAGCAACTCAAAGACTTATTGCATGCGGCCGCTACAGCCTCGGGCCGATCGGTGGCGGGAGAAATCGAGCACAGGCTTGAACAAAGCTTCCAGACAGAAGCCCTTTATGGCGGACCTCGCACCGCCGCCCTGTTGCGTGCGCTTGCCGGATTGATTTTGACTTGGCCAGACAACGACGGCGACCAGTGGCTTGATGACCCCCACGCCTATCAACAGGTGACGGACGCCTGGGCAACCTACATCGAGCAAGCTAAACCGCGACCCGAGCTTGCGGCGGCGCAGGCGCGGCGCTTCCGGGAAGGTCAAGACGCTGCGGAGAGGCTCAATCTTGGCAATTATTCGGCACCGGAAGAGCGAGAGCGCGATATCGCCCTCATCAGTGGTCTCTTTGGCGATCCGAAAATCCGGTCCGCGATCCGGGCCGCTGCGGCTCAGGAGTCCTGAGATGACACTCAGCTTCACCAAACCGACCCTCGCCGCGGTATGGGTACTAAAACGCGACCACCTCATCTAGATCCCGATTTTCTGATCATGAATTGTCGATTCCAGAACCTCTGATATGCCTCTCTCCATCAACTTGCCGAAACGTTGCTTATCGAGAGAGGAGGCAGCCGAATACTGCGATGTCTCCGTCAACACGTTGGGCCGGCAAGGTCCCGCTCCGACAAAGATCGGCGATCGTAGTATTTAACCCGAACTACGGATAAGGGTTGAGGGGATTCCAAAGAACCAAGGCTTTGACAGCATCGGCTTGCGAAGGCTGAGCGTCAAACCCGGGTCCAGGGAGCCCCCTCAATGGCGGTCGATATCACGGCGCTGTATTGCTGTCTCGATG
>JAFAOB010000344.1 GCA_019238055.1 Alphaproteobacteria bacterium | reverse complement strand
GCCTTGTCCGAACGGATTGGGGGGCGGAAGGCGCTCGTTGCCGTCGCGCGTAAGCTTGCCACGGTGCTGCACAGTATGTGGCGCAACAGGATGGAGTTCCGCTTCGAACAAGCTGCGGCATGACCGGCGTGCGAAATTACCAAATCCATCGCTGACGCGGTGGACTGCTGTCCCTGCCGGGACGAGCGCCGGCGACCGCGTCATCCCTTCTGCAGCCGCATATCGGCGGACTGCGTTCGGGACATAGCGGCGCCGAACTCCTAACGCGATGTTGCGGCCGAAGCCGATCGACGGACCGCGAAGAGAACGATGGACCCGGCAGTACCAAATAGCATCCGCTATCGCTCAGCACGCGCGCAGAATTCATCAAAGCGCTTGGTCCGATGGTGTCTGGTCGGCACGACGACCTCAAGCCTGGTTCTTCGAGCCACCGCCAAAGGCGGCTGCGGGCTTGACCTCGCCGTGCCGACCAGACCTCTGGCTTCCAAGCTTCGACACCCTGATGTGCCGGAAACATCGGCAACATCCCACGAAGGGGAAAAACCACTTGCCTTCCGGTAGCGATTAGAGAACGAAGGGATGGTCGTTTTCGATCGAACAAAGGGATGGTGCGATGAACTGAACTCAACCGCCCCCCGTCACCATGACCAATTTGCTGAACTTGACGCACACAACTCCGCAACCCAATGGCAAAAGGGCTTGAGGGTGATTGGAGTTCCGGGTTAGCGCAAGCTGATTTTCGAGCTGGAGGCTGTGAGCGCTAAGTAATCAGTCGCGCTCATAACCTAGGAGTCGAGAGCCGGCGGGGATGGATCATCGGCTCTTTCCCCAATGATCCCGCAGCTGTCAGTCATAGGTATGTCGGGACAGATGGCAGGACGCACGACCGTTCCCAAGGAACTTCTCACCGCGCGTACGGCGCGAGACGCAAAACCCGGTGTCGAAGAGCTTAGCTTCATTCCGCCGACCGAGGACGGTATGCTGGTGATTACCGAAGAGGAGCCGGCGAAAAGAACGCCGGTTCCGCCGCGGATCGGCAAAACTACCGGCGGGATCATTTCCGGGGTCGACTTGGCCAATCTTCGGACCCTTCAGGAGACTGAGGATCTAGAATACGTCGGACGGATGCAGCGCTCCGAATGATCCTGCCCGGCCGTCGTCAGGATTAATGATTGGAAGGTATGTAAATCACGGTGCGCGACCCGGAAATCGCCACAATGTTATGGTAAGAAAACGCTTGAAAAGATAGCGGGCCGAGTTTGCTTTGATGAATATAATCCTTCTAACGTAATTTGAGGCATCGTGGTTTATTCCTGGTCGCTGTTTTCCGCTCTTTTTTCGCTGTTATTGCCCGCTGTTTTTCGCTGTTATTTGGCTGCCGCGATGCCAAAAACCGAGGAATTGCGCGGCTTTCGCCGGATAGCTGGCTGTTTTTTCTGGGGAAGAACAGCGAAAACAGCGGCGGCTCGCGGCGGCGCCTACCCGATCCTCGAAGGTTGCGCCGAGCCGCTCGCGAACCGGCCGGCTCAGACGGGAGACGTGAGGGGCCGAGAAAATGATCCTGATTTCGCCTCTGAGCGAGTTGACGCCCGCAACGATCGGGCCCTAGCCTCCTGCCGTTCCGCTCATAGGAGGTCGAAACCATGGCCAGGATTGAGCAATATGCCGCACGCGGCGTGTGGGATCCGCCCACTTACTCGCAGGCGGTCAAAGCGACCGGGGCCGAGACCATTCTCTTCATCGCCGGCCAGGTGGCCTACGACGACAACGGCAATGTCGCGCATCCCGGCGACTTCAAGGCGCAGGCGCGCGTCGCCTTGCAAGCCGTTAAGGCCCAGGTCGAGGCGGGCGGCGGCACGATGGCCAATATCGTCAAGGTCAACACCTATCTGACCGACATCCGTCACCGGGCCGATTACGCGGCGATCCGCGAGGAGTTTTTCGGCCGCAAAATGCCGGCTTCCACGCTGGTGGCCGTAGCCGCGCTGGCTCAGCCCGAATTCCTGATCGAGATCGAGGCGATCGCGGTGATCTAGTTAGGCGCGCGCAGAGCCGGGCGCAGCGCCCAGGCGAGCGGCAATGTCGTCAGCACGACGGCGGCGATAAGCACCATCATTACCGGCACACCGGCGGCGTCGCTCGCCAGGCCATAGAGTGCCGGCGATAATGCGCCG
>JAFAOB010000275.1 GCA_019238055.1 Alphaproteobacteria bacterium | reverse complement strand
GCCGAAGCCATGCAGGCGATCAAACCAGTAGTGATCCAGCCGGTGTCGATCGCCTATACCAGGCTCGACGGCATTCCGCTCGGGCGCTTGCTCCGCCCATATTTGGCTTGGTACGGAACGGCGGAGTTGACGCCGCATCTATGGCGCATGATCGGGCTGGGCACTATAGAAGTCGTCGTTGAATTCCATCCGCCGATCTCGTTTGCGGATTGCGGGTCTCGCAAAGCGTTAGCCCGCTATTGCTACGGCTGCGTGGCGAGCGGGGTCGCCGCCGCACTTTCCGGCCGACCGCAACCAGTTCCGGAGCCGCCGCGACCGGTCGCCAAACCGGAAGCAATCATGGCGCAGATGGGTCTCCGTTGAACGGACGGGCAGCCCGCTCATCTAGTGTGAAGAACATGACCAAGCAGCTCTTTATCGCGACTTACGGCTGCCAAATGAACGTTTATGACTCCGCGCGCATGGCGGAGCTGTTGGCACCCCTCGGTTTTGTCCAAACGCAGACGCCTGAGAGCGCCGATCTTGTGATCCTCAATACGTGCCACATCCGCGAAAAGGCATCCGAAAAGGTATTCTCGGAACTCGGCAAACTTCGCGCTCTAAAGCTGCGAAAAGCGCGGCGCGGCGACGGCAGGATGCTGATCGCAGTCGGCGGCTGCGTCGCACAGGCTGAGGGCGAGGAGATTCGCCACCGTGCCCCATTTGTCGATCTCATTTTTGGTCCGCAGACCTACCATCGGTTGCCCGAAATGGTGATCCAGGTGCTGCGCGCCAACGGTGCTGCGGTCATTGACACGAGTTTTCCAGAGGAACCCAAATTCGATCATCTGCCGTCGTCGCGGCCCGAGCAAGGTGTGACCGCCTTTCTGACCGTGCAGGAAGGTTGCGACAAGTTCTGCACCTTCTGCGTGGTCCCGTATACTCGCGGCGCCGAATATTCGCGCCCCGTGTCGCAGGTTCTGGACGAGGCGCGTCAAATCATCGAGGGCGGTATGCGGGAAATCACACTTCTCGGCCAGAACGTCAATGCCTATCACGGCGTCGGCCCGAACGGCGAAGAATGGGGGCTCGGACGGCTGATCGAGGCTCTGGCCGCGCTTCCCCGGCTCGAGCGCATTCGCTATACGACCTCCCATCCCCGCGATGTCGATGACGCTCTGATTGCGGCGCACCGCGATGTGCCGCAACTGATGCCGTTTCTGCATCTTCCGGTGCAAAGCGGCTCCGACCGCATGCTGACCGCAATGAACCGTCGTCATTCCGTCGATGACTACCAGCGGATCGTCGGCCGGTTGCGCGCGGCAAGGCCGGATTTGGCGCTGTCTACCGACCTGATCGTCGGGTTTCCGGGCGAACGCGACGAGGATTTCCAAGCCACGCTTGATCTTGTTGGCGAGGTCTGTTTTGCCCAGGCGTTTTCATTCAAATACTCGCCGCGGCCAGGCACCCCGGCGGCATCGGCAACTAGCCAGGTGCCGGATAGTGTCAAAAATGACCGGCTTGCTCGGTTGCAGGACGTGCTTGCGAAACAGCAGCTCGCCTTCAACCAGGCCTGTATTGGCCGCACATTTCCGGTATTGCTCGACAAGCCGGGCCGTTATCCGGGCCAGCTGGTCGGCCGCAGCCCCTATTTGCAGAGCGTTCATCTAATGGCCGAAAGCATTAACATCGGCGACATCGCCCTGGTGACGATCTGCGCGGCAAGTCAGAACAGTCTCTCGGGGACGATCGCGAGATGACGGCGCTCCGCTCGGAGAATGCTGCCGGTGAACTGCCCGATGGTCGCACTCAGCTCGAATTTGATGATAATCTGCTGCTGCCGTCGCTTTACGGTGAGCGCGACCAGCATCTCGACCGGGTGGAACGACAGCTCGGCATATCGCTGATCACCCGCGGCAATCGATTGGTTATCTCGGGGCCACCCTCAGCCACCGAAGCAGCCAGGCTGGCGTTGTCGCGGCTTTATGACCGACTGAAGCAGGGTCAGGATATTGATATTGCGATCGTCGAGGCGGCCCTGAGACTGGCGCAAGCCGAGATAGCGGACCGGAGCCTCAGTCTCTGGCAAGAGGACGCGGGTTTCCGCACCCGCAAGCGCCGGATCGCTGCGCGCACCCCGGGTCAAGCCGCATATATAAAGGCATTGCGGGAGCACGAGCTGGTATTTGGGCTCGGGCCCGCCGGGACCGGCAAGACCTATCTCGCGGTCGCCGCCGCAGTCGATCTGCTAATGACTGGTCAGGTCGAGCGCATCATTTTATCGCGGCCGGCGGTCGAGGCCGGCGAGCGCCTCGGATTTCTGCCGGGAGATCTACGCGACAAGGTCGATCCCTATCTACGCCCGCTGTTTGACGCCTTGAACGACATGTTGCCGGCTGATCAGCTCGCCCGCCGCCTCGCAACGGGTGAAATCGAGGTGGCGCCAATCGCGTTTATGCGCGGCCGTACGCTGTCGCATGCCTTTGTGATCTTGGACGAGGCGCAGAACACGACTCCAATGCAGATGAAAATGTTTCTAACCCGGCTGGGCGAAGGCTCCCGAATGGTCGTGACCGGTGATCCGAGCCAGATCGACCTTCCGCCATCAATCCGATCGGGCTTGGCGGAAGCGCTCGACACCCTGAGCGGTGTCGAGGGCATTGGCGTCGTCCGGTTCACCGAACGCGATGTCGTCCGACACGATTTTGTCGCCCGCATTGTACGCGCCTATGAGGCGCGGGAACGAGCTACGCGTGTTGCCGAGCCATGAACCGGCCGATGCCGCGATCGACCTCGCAGTGCTGTCCCCGGTGTGGGACTGTGTTGTCAGGGACGCAGCGGAAGTGATTAGCACCGCTGCACGGCGGGCATTGACGCGCGGCCTTGCCGAGGGTGGATCAGTGCCGCAACATCGGCTCGAGCTCAGCATCGTGCTCGCTGATGCTGCCGAGCAGCGCCGGCTCAACCGCGATTGGCGCGGGATCGATCGATCAACCAACGTCCTCTCGTTTGCGACCTGGGATCCCGCGATAGAGCTGCCTCCTGACGCGCCGTTGCTGCTCGGCGATGTCGTCCTGGCGTACGAGACTGTGGCGTGCGAAGCCAAAGAGCAAGGCAAGGCCATCACCGACCACCTCTGCCATCTCATTGTCCATGGCGTGCTTCATTTGCTCGGGTATGACCACGCCACCGAGAGAGAAGCGGTTGTGATGGAGAAGCTCGAAACTTCAATATTGACGAGCTTAGGGGTGGCAGATCCCTATCGCTGCACTATGTGAGCATCAAACGCCTCACCGGCTTCTCAATGACTGCTTCTGAGCCGCCCGAAAGCGGTGGTCATCCCGACCGGGAATGGGGTTTTACACCCCTGCGCAATCTGATGCGGTTGATCCGCCGACAGCGCAACGGGGAAAGTTTGCGTGAAACGATCGACGAGATGATCGAGGAGCCGCCGGGGGAGGGCTCTGACTCGCTTGGTGCCCACGAACGGGTGCTGATCGGCAATATCTTGAAGGGTCATGATCGCACGGCCGCGGATGTCATGGTACCGCGCGTCGACATCGTCGCACTCGATGTCGAAACCCCGTTTTCTGACGTCGTTCGCTGCATGATCGATCAGGGACACTCGCGCGTGCCGGTCTACCGCGAGTCCCTCGACGATGTGATCGGCTTTATCCATGTCAAGGACATCCTTCCGGCCGTCGCCGAGCGGCGCGAAACCAAACTCGGGCCGCTCTTGCGCAGGACGTTATTTGTGGCGCCGTCGCTGCCGATTCTCGAACTCCTGGTGCAAATGCGCCAGGCACGCACCCACATCGCGATGGTTGTCGATGAATTCGGCGGGATTGACGGGCTGGTAACGATTGAAGACCTGATTGAAGAGATCGTCGGCGAGATCGAGGATGAGCACGATGAGGCCGACCAACCAACCTTGGTCGAGCGCGCCGATGGAACGTTGATTGCCGATGCACGTACCCCGATCCAAGCGCTCGAACAGCGACAGGGGATCCAGCTGCTTTCGAGTGACGGTCAGGAGGAGGTCGATACTTTAGGCGGCCTTGTCTCTACCCTTGCCGGTCGGGTCCCTAAGCGCGGCGAAGTCATCACCCACCCCTCCGGCATCGAGTTTGAGGTGCTCGAAGCCGATCCGCGGCATATCAAGCGGTTGCGCGTACGACAGTTGCCGGGAGCGAGGGGGAGGGTGGACAACGACGGTGCCTGAGACGGTCATCTCCCGCATTCGACCCGGCTCGCGACTGGACACCCCGCTCTGCCGCTTGGCCCTGGACGTTGCTGCGCTAACCGGCCGGCGCCGTTACGGACTCGCGTTTTTGCTCGGCGCCGCGGCAGCGGCGGCGATGTCTCCGGTCGACATGGTTCCGCTGCTGGCCGTGGCGTTCCCTGGCTTGTTGTGGCTCGATGATGGCAGCACCAGCGCAGGTGCGACATTTCGGCTTGGCTGGGTGTTCGGCTTCGGTTTCTTTCTCGCTGGTCTGTATTGGATCGCCGCGGCGCTGTTCGTCGATCTCGCCCGGTTCTGGTGGCTGGTCCCGTTTGCTGCGGCCGGGTTACCGGCCGGGTTTGCGATCTATATTGCTTTCGCGCTGCTCACGACCCGGCTTGTTGTGCAGCGCCTGCAGCTTTCGGCGGCCGCACGGGTTTTCGTCTTTGCGATCGCCTGGAGTGCCGCCGAATGGACGCGGGGCCACGCGTTTACCGGATTGCCATGGAATTTGGTCGGCTACACCTGGTCGGGCGGCTTTCCGGGTGCGATCGCGATGTTGCAAAGCGTCGCCGTGGTCGGCATTTACGGGCTCAGCTTTATCACCGTGCTGGCCTTCTCGCTCTTATCGCTGCTCGGCAGCCCGCGAACGGCACCTATGCACCCGCTACGACGCTGGGCGCCTGGCATTACGGCAATTTTGCTGGTCACAGCTCCGGCGCTTGGGGGTGCGGTGCGCTTGGCAAGCACTCCCATCGATTTGACCGGCACCCGCCTGCGCCTCGTGCAGCCTTCGATTACGGAAAGCTTGAAATGGCAACCTGCTGCCGCGCAGGACAATTTCCGGCGTCTGATTGATCTCAGTCGGGCCCCGACCACTGAACGGTTGAATGCAATCTTATGGCCTGAGGCAGCAACACCATTTTTGCTGGGCCGCGATCGTCCGGCGCGCGATGCCATCGCGGCAGTCGTCCCCAAGGGCGGTTATGTGATTGCCGGTGCGCTTCGCACCGATCCACCGCCCGCCCCGATCGCAAATTTCTGGAATAGCATCGAGGCAGTGAACGCGCATGGCGACATCGTCGCCCATTACGACAAAGCCCATCTTGTCCCATTCGGGGAATACGTGCCGTTCCGCAAACTGCTGCCGATCGACAAGATCACCCCGGGCACGACGTATTTGAGCCCTGGTCCCGGCCCACAAACGATCGCTCTGCCGGGTCTTCCTCCTTTTGCTCCATTGGTTTGCTACGAAGCGATTTTTCCTGGTTCAATCATTGATGAAGACGATCGTCCAGCATGGATCTTGAATGTTACAAACGATGCTTGGTATGGGCGCAGCTCGGGGCCTTATCAACATTTCGCAATCGCCCGCACGCGCGCCGTTGAGGAGGATCTGCCGCTGATCCGCGTTGCCAATAACGGCATTAGCGGCGTGATCGACCCGGTTGGCCGGGTTCTCGCGCACACCGGTCTTGATGCGATTGGCTATGTCGACAGCGCGTTGCCAACGGCGGGATCGCGTACACCTTACGCCCGCGTCGGCAACTGGATGCTACTTGGGTTGCTGCTGCTCGGTGCGGTTCCGGTGGCGCTCCGGTTAGGTTGAGATCGTAATACTGCCTTGGGTTGCATCAACTTATTAAAAGTTGAAGCTTCGTCTTGACCGGATTGCGAACCAGCCTCTAGATTTAGGCGGATAATTTACGAGAAAGCGATCGATCGCCTATGGCGATGCAGCAACAAGCCCGTCGGCCGGGCCGCCAGAAGGGCGACAAGCCGAACCCGATTGATATTCACGTCGGCTCGCGGGTGCGGCTACGGCGGAACATGCTGGGTCTCAGCCAGGAGAAGCTCGGCGAAGCGATAGGGCTCACGTTTCAGCAGGTCCAGAAATATGAACGCGGTGCCAACCGCATTGGTGCGAGCCGCCTGCACGACTTAAGCCGTGTGCTCGATGTGCCTGTGTCTTTTTTCTTTGACGATATGGACCCGGTGCGGGCGCCGGCAATACCAGCCGGGTTTGCTGAACCGTCCGCCGAAGCCTTTGATTCAGACCCGTTGCGCAAGCGCGAGACGATCGAGCTGGTCAGTGCTTATTATCGGATCGAGGATGC
>JAFAOB010000036.1 GCA_019238055.1 Alphaproteobacteria bacterium | reverse complement strand
ATCTCCATCCTCGAACTCCGTTCCGGCGGTCAGTGATAATCGACGAGATCGACATTCGTTGCATCTGTCGGTTGGCCGATAGCCTCGGCCGCGAAACCGGACTACGATCGGATCGGAACTCCAAACAGCTGCGAGGATTGACCGCGATGCGCACGAGCTTTTCCGTCAATGATATGACGATCCACCGTTTGGTCGAACAGGAGGCAGGGTTCACGCCGATACTGGAATTCCTGCCGAGCCTGAGCCCCGAACTGCTCGACGAAAACCGCTCGTGGCTACAGCCCGCAGCGCTCGACCCCGCCGGCGACAAGGCGGTTCTGTGTTTCCAATCCTATATCGTCAAAACGCCGCATCACACTATTCTGGTCGACAGCTGCATCGGCAACGACAAATCGTTTCCGCTGCGCCCGACCTGGCACAAAAAGACCGACAATAACTGGATGCAAGCGTTAGAGGCCGCCGGCCTCCGTGTCGACGACATCGATTTTGTTATGTGCACGCATCTGCATGGCGACCATGTCGGCTGGAACACGCGGCTCGAAAACGGCCGCTGGGTGCCCACCTTCCCGAACGCCAAATATCTCTTTTCCAAAAAAGAGTACGAGTATTGGGAGGGTGTCGATCGCGAAACCCCACTCGATCCGATGCGGGACAGCGTGCTGCCAATCATCGAGGCGAAACAGGCGGAACTGGTCACCAGCGATCACGCGCTGAATGACCATATCCGACTGACCCCGACCCCGGGCCACACGCCCGATCACTTCGCGGTCTGCGCCGGACGCAGCGGCGACGCGGCGGTTTTCACCGGCGATCTGATCCATTCGCCGATCCAGGCGCGTTATCCCGATCTGGTGATGCGGGTCGACTACAACCCGCAACAGGCGGTCGCCACCCGCCGCGCCTTTCTCGAACGCTACTGCGACACGGCGACCTTATGCTGCACGATGCACTTTCCATCGCCGTCGGTCGGGTATGTCAAACGCTGGGGGGACGGCTTCCGCCACGAGCCGGTCAAGGATTAACGCGAGCGCCAACGCCTCTGGCAGCGGCGGGACGCGCTCTCGCCGCCAAACTCCTGTTCGCTACCACAGCGGGTAGATGTTTTTGGTCTCCTCCGGATTAGTACGGCGCGGCCTGCGCAGACGCGCGACCGCGGCCACGCCCGATGCGACCAGGACGACACCCGCCAAGATCCACCATTCCATGGGCCATTCCCCCGCTATTGCTCTTGCCGGCGCTGCACGACAGACGCTACCGCAGCGCTGATCGCCGGCAGCATCGCCTCGGCGACCGCGGCGTTGCCGGCTTCCGAGAGATGATAGAGATCGATGTAAACAGGGTCGCTCCAGGCGTCAAACAGCGCCGATAGATCGACTGCATCGCTCGCAGCCGCCAAATCGCGGCACGCTCTCCGTTCGCTGATGATTGCATTGTAAAGCCGTATGCGCGCCTCGGGGTCGCGGGTATAGTCACGCTCCCAGCGCTGCTCGTCTGGAGTTTTTGCTGCTTTCGTGGTGATGACCGGCTGCCAGAAGAAGATCGGATAAAACCCGTATTCGCGGCCCAATACTCGAATGAGACGCAAGTTTTGCTCATACACCTTGATGACCGCGCGCGCGAGGGCGGTGATGTCGAGCCGTCTCAGATCCGCCGGGGACGCCGGCATCGGACCGTGCAGCGGCAACCCGGTCAACCGGCGCAGCCGGCGCAGGGTGCGCGGGGCGGCGGCCATCAGCGCCGCTGCGAAGAGATCGCGGCGACGTTCGGCAAGAAGCAGGTTGAATTCGGCACGTCGCCTTGCCTCGTTGAACAACGCATCGGCTCGTCCCGTCTGCTCGGCGCAGGCCATTTCGTTGATGCCGTCGTAAAATACCGCAATGTCAACGCGCGCCCCGCCTTTCAACAGATGTTGCGAGGTGATTGTCTCCTGCGTGCTGTTGTGCCCGAGCTGGCCGTAATTCGTCAGGCACACCTCGTAGCCGCGCTCTGTCAGCCGACGTGCCAAGATGGCGGGGATTGTATGCTGGTCCCGCGCTCCCATGCCCATCATCGTCGATCCGCCAAAGCACAGAATGTGCACCGCAGTGTCCGGGGCGGTATGCTCGCCCGGGGTCGGCCGCAGCCCGCGTTCGTCAATCGTCACATAGGCGCCGCGAAATGGCCGCTGCCACCATTCGACATAGGGCTTCCACTCGACCCGAACGGCGCGGTGAAATTCGTCGAAATAGGCCGCAGACCAATCGGCGCCGGCATAAGCATCGGCGGCGGCGTTGCGGTCGGGACGGGTCGGGCGATGGTAACGCAGCAAGCGGCTCGAACGTCGCCACCCTTCGACGCCGAATTCGATAACCAACACGGCGAGCAGCAAAATGCCGATGACGTGCCATAACGCGACGAAGAAATGCAGCATCAGCGCCGCTGCGAGCGCAGCTGAACAGCATTGCGGGCTGTGCGGGTAATCATTTGCACCTCGCTTTCGCTGGCGGAAATACGGATGATCGAAGCATTGTGAATTCCCCGCCGGCCCACAGCCGGCCCGCTCTGGGTGAAACCAGAGTGGCGTGCTGTCCCGGCGCAGGTCGGGACCCACTGTTCGATTGCACGGGCAGCGGATCGGTGGATCCCGGCTGGAGCCTGTCCTCGGGCCGCGCATAGCGCGGACCCGTGGGCCGGGAAGACGGCTCGACAGGGGGCTGTCGCTTGTTTCTGGTTATCATGCAGAAAACGGGAGGAATGATGACTGCGATCGACGAAACTCATGACCCCCAGCGCGAAAGTTGGGTCGCCTCGGCGAACAGGCATAGCGAGTTCCCGATACAGAATTTGCCATTCGGCGTCTTCAGCCCGCCGGGCGGGGGCCCGCGTGGTGGCGTCGCGATTGGCGATATGATTTTTGATCTCAGAGGCGCACTCGAATCGGGGCTGTTTTCCGGCGAGGCCGAGAAGGCTGCCCAGGCGGCGGCGGGCACCGCGTTGAACCCGCTGATGGACCTTGGCGCCGGGCCGCGAATTGCTCTCCGCAAACAGGTTTCGGCGCTGCTTGCGGCCGATGGCGCCGACCGCGCCAAAATCGAGGGGCTCGCTCTGCGGCTACTGCACCGGGCCGACCAATGCACAATGCATCTGCCGGCAACGATCGGTGAATTCACCGATTTCTTCGCCGGCATCCATCATGCGCGCAATGGCGGAAGGCGGCGCGACCCGAACAATCCGTTGAACCCAAATTACAAATATGTGCCAGTTGCCTATCACAGCCGCGCCTCCTCAGTGCGGCCGTCAAATGTGCCGACCCGGCGGCCGAATGGCCAGCGCAAAGCGCCAAATGAGGCGGAACCGACCTATGGCCCTTGCCAAAAGCTCGATTACGAGCTCGAACTCGCGGTCTGGATCGGACCGGGGAATACCCAGGGCGAGCCGATCCCGATCAGCCGCGCGGCGGAGCATATTGTTGGACTTGGCCTCGTCAATGATTGGTCGGCGCGCGATGTCCAGGGATGGGAATCGCAACCGCTTGGCCCGTTTCTCGGGAAAAATTTCGGCTCGACGGTGTCGCCGTGGATCATCACGGCCGAAGCCTTGGCGCCGTTTCGGGTAGCGCAGCCGGCACGGCCCGAGGGTGATCCGCGGCCCTTGCCATATCTATGGGACGATGCCGATCAGCATGAGGGTGCCTTCGACATCGCCCTCGAAGCCTTTATCCTGACCGAAGGGCTGCGGGCAAAGGGCCTGCCGCCGCACCGTATGTCGGCCAGCAATACGACCGACCTCTATTGGACCCTGGCACAATTGGTGGCGCACCACACCAGTGGCGGGTGCAATCTTCGCGCTGGTGATCTCTTTGGCAGCGGCACGATTTCAGGCCCGACCCGCGACGGCTATGGCAGCCTGATGGAGCTGAGCGAGGACGGGCAACGGGCCACCACCCTCGAATCGGGCGAGACCCGGACATTTCTCGAAAACGGCGATGAGGCGATCTTTCGTGCGCATTGTCACAAGCCGGGGTTTGTTTCGATCGGCTTTGGCGAGTGCCGCGGCCGGATCGTCTAATCGCACAGAGCCTGAGGGAGTGGAGGGCGGGATGACGGACGCACTGGGCTGGCGGATGAAATTCGGTGTCATCGCGCCGAGCACGAATACGGTGGTTCAGCCGGAATACGACATGATGCGGCCGCGCGGCGTCACCAATCATTTCGCCCGCATCCATATTCCGAATGACCCGCTGCGCGGTGATGCCGATTTCGAGACCCTGATCGGCCATGTGCGCGGCGAGCTGCTGGCTGCAGTTGATCGGGTCATGACCTGCGAGCCCGATCATCTGATCATGGGGATGTCGTCGGAGACCTTCTGGGACGGGCTCGAGGGCAGCGAAAGGCTGCGCGAGCGCATCGAAGCGCATGCCGGAATTGCAGTCACGATGGGTTCGGAGGCGTCGCGCCGGGCATTAGAGCGCTATGGCGACATCAAACGAATTGGGGTCGTCACCCCCTATATGCCGGTCGCGGATCAACAAGTTCGGCGCTTCTTTACCGATTGCGGCTTTGAGGTGGTCCGGCTCGTCGGGCTCAAATGCGCGAGCCCGGTGCTGATCGCGCATGTCGGGGAGCGGGAATTGCGCGACGCAGTGCTCGCAATCAACGGACCGGAAGTCGAAGCAATCGTCCAGGTCGGCACCAACCTGGCAATGGCGCAGCTCGCTACTGCGGCCGA
This sequence comes from Alphaproteobacteria bacterium, assembly GCA_019238055.1. GTDB lineage: Bacteria > Pseudomonadota > Alphaproteobacteria > ATCC43930 > CGMCC-115725 > AP-15. Next base: position 3,776 of record JAFAOB010000036.1, on the reverse strand, counting down.
GCTATGGCTCGACAAACCGGTACTGGCGATCAACACCGCGACGTATTGGTGGGCGTTGCGTCGCAATGGCATCACCGACCCGATCGACGGTTTTGGGCCGCTGTTGCGCAACCACTAGCGCAGGCGGTGCAGCGGGGCAGGGGGTGCCGCGTTCCCAAATGTCGGGCTGTGATTAGACAACCCGTTTCGTTACCTGCTGAAGGACCAGCACTCAACCCACCGGCGCGCTCAGCCTGCCGACATAAACGACCAGTACCAGCTAAAAAAATCGCGATCGAGCGGGGCGCCTTCGGCTACGGTTTCCGCATCGCCGGCCTGGCGCAAAGCCTCGGCGAGGCGATCGGGCCCGTTCTCTAGAGGCGTGGCCGGCGGCGCCATCCGAATTATCTGGATATCGGTGTGAGCGGCCGATCTTGGGATCACGCGCACTAATATCGCGCGGTTCGGCTGCGCCGACATCAGGCTCAGCGGTCCAAACACAACAAAGTCGTCGGACTCGGGATCGTGCGAAAACAGATGCGGCGACGACCGCACGAATTGCAGCGCCAACTTCCAATTCCAATTGGTAGCGTAGCGCGATCGGGCAGTGACATTGGCTTCGGGTAGCCAGTCGGGAACGATGTCGGGGGTGATCGAAATGTCCTCGACCTCGTCGGTCGCAGCGGCCGGTTTTGATAGATCGACAAAAATAAGCCCGTCGCGAACATACACCGGATGGCTCGCGAGCCGCAGCCGCGCCGGGTCGATACGAGCCGACAAATCCGGTTCGACGAGCCGGCCGTCAGCGGCAAATTCCCAGCCGTGATAGGGGCAGATCAGTCGATCGGCGGGACCTTCTTCGGCCTCGCAGACCGGGTAACCGGCATGGATGCAAACGTTGCGCAGAGCGCGCAACTCTCCCTCGGCGTCACGGACGAGTAAAATGGATCGGGTGGCGGCCTCGAACCTGACGTAACGGCCGGGCTCCTCAATGCGAGATTGATGATCGACGGCCACCCAAGGCCGCAGAAACAGCCGTTGGCGCTCGGCGGCAAACACGTCGGCGCTGTTCAGCAATCGGGGATCGGCGACAATCTCTCGATCTGCCCCAAGTTGCTCTCCAATCGCGGCGATGCTATCAGGAAGGTCCATTTTGCTATTCGCTGGTTATCAGATTCGCTGTGTCACAAGACTGGACCGGACGCGGCACCGAGGTCAAAACCTTTGTGCTTTCGCCCTTGATTCATCGGCCCAGTTGCAGCGTGTCCTGCGACCGTGGCGCTTCGCGCGCCAGCTGCGACTGGGTCGCAGCAAGTTCTCTCGATAGCGCTGCGTTTTGCCGCCGGCATTCGCGCAATTCGCGGCGCCGGTGGCGGCCTCTAAGCCATACCGCGAGCGCCCCGATTAATACGCCAAACAGCAGAGATACCAAAACAATCAGGTAGAGGGGGGCATCAGCGACAAACGGAACCGGCCAAAACCCGAGCGACACCGTTTGGCGGTTCGAGGCAGCAAAAAGGCTCACCACTGCCGCAATGACAATGACGCCTGCCCAATAGACCGCGCGCACCGCACCCATGGGGTGTTGCCGTTTGCGTCAGGGCGCGCTCTGGTTCAAGCGGTCACGCAATTGCTTCCCCGTCTTAAAGAACGGGATGTGTTTCTCAGCTACGCGCACACTGTCTCCGGTTCTTGGATTGCGGCCAACCCGGGCGTCACGGCGCTTAACCGAAAACGCCCCAAAGCCTCGCAATTCGACCCGATCGCCTCTCGCCAAGGCCGCGGTGATCTCATCGAAAATGGCGGTCACGATGACTTCCACATCGCGCTGGAACAAATGTGGGTTGGCCTCGGACAGCTTTTGCACGAGCTCCGATTTTGTCATTCAAACATCTCGCTCTGATGCTTTACGAATGACAAGACGGTGCCAAAGCGCAACGGTACGGTCAAGGTAAAGCGAACTGCGCCCGGCTGCTCGGTTGATTGTCCCCCCACTCCATCTGTCCGGCCCTCTTCTGTTTGGAAGAGGACCGGGGCTTCCGATCAGGTCTTGTCTTCGGTCTCGGCCTGCCGCTCGGCACCTTGCCGGCGGGCGCGATTGATCGCCGCGCCGAGGATTTCGCCGAGGCTCGCACCCGAATCCGATGAACCGAACTCGGCCATTGCCCGCTTCTCCTCGTCGACCTCCTTGGCTTTGATCGACAGCGTGACCTTGCGCGTGGCGCGATCGATTGTCGTGATCTTGGCATCAACCTTTTCGCCGACCGCAAACCGATCCGGCCGCTGTTCGCTGCGGTCACGCGACAGTTCGGATTTGCGGATAAAGCCGAGAAGCCCATCACCGACAGTCACCTCGATGCCGCCCTCGGTAATCCCGGCCACTGTGCCGGTGACGACCTCGCCCTTGCGCAGCTTGGCCATTCCGGTCTCGAACGGATCGGCTTCCAATTGCTTGATGCCGAGACTGATGCGTTCCTTTTCGACATCGACATCGAGCACTTTGGCGCGCACAACCTCGCCCTTGTGATAGTGGTCGAGGGCATCCTCGCCAGGGCGATTCCAATCGATGTCGGACAAATGGACCATGCCGTCGATATCGCCGGGCAGGCCGATAAACAGCCCGAATTCGGTAATGTTGCGGATCTCGCCCTCGACCTCGCTGCCGATCGGATGTTCGTCGGCAAAGGTGTCCCACGGATTGGCCAAGGTCTGCTTGAGGCCGAGGCTGATGCGCCGCTTCTGCGGGTCGACATCGAGCACCATGACCTCGACCTCCTGGCTGGTCGAGACAATCTTGCCGGGATGCACGTTCTTTTTGGTCCAGCTCATTTCCGAAACATGGACCAACCCCTCAACCCCCGGCTCCAATTCGACAAAGGCGCCGTAATCGGTGATGTTGGTGACGCGGCCGCGGAATTTGGCGCCAGCCGGGTATTTCAGCTCGACCCCTTCCCACGGATCGGCTTCGAGCTGCTTCATGCCGAGCGAAATGCGTTGCGTCTCAGGGTTGAAGCGGATGACCTGAACCTTGACATTCTGCCCGATATTGAGCGCCTCGGACGGATGATTGATGCGCCGCCACGCAATATCGGTGACATGCAACAGCCCGTCCACGCCGCCGAGATCAACAAAGGCGCCGTAATCGGTGATATTCTTGACCACACCGTTGAGGATTTGCCCTTCTTTGAGGCTGGCGACCAGTTCGGAGCGCTGTTCGGCGCGGCTCTCTTCGAGCACGGCACGGCGCGACACGACGATGTTGCCGCGCGAGCGATCCATTTTCAGAATCTGGAACGGCTGTGGCGAGCCCAACAACGGGGCGATGTCGCGTACCGGGCGAATATCGACCTGACTGCCCGGAAGAAAAGCGACCGCGCCGTTGAGGTCGACCGTAAACCCGCCCTTGACCCGACCAAATATCACACCGGTTACGCGCTCGTTCGCCTGAAAGTTCTTTTCCAGCTGCGTCCAGGCCTCCTCACGTCGAGCCTTTTCACGCGACAGCTGTGCCTCGCCGTTTTTGTCTTCCATGCGCTCGAGGAAAACCTCGACCGTATCACCAATCTGGAGATCGGGCTCGGTGCCCCCGGCAGCGAATTCCTTTAGAGATACACGGCCCTCGGATTTGAGGCCGACGTCGATGAGCACGATGTCATTTTCGACGGCGATGACTCGCCCCTTGACAACGGTGCCCTCGAGACCATTGGCCATCCCCATAGATTCATCGAGAAGCGCCGCGAAACTTTCTTTCGCCGGCACCTCCGCAGTTCGTGTTGCTAAAGCCATTCCTTCTCCTT
>JAFAOB010000477.1 GCA_019238055.1 Alphaproteobacteria bacterium | reverse complement strand
GGCGATACAGCGCTCTTCACCATTGGGATAGCGGCGCAGCGCGTGCTCGCCGCGAAACCGGGTGCTGAGCGGTCCCTTCTCGTACGGGTAATTGACCGTAACCGGGGTCCTAAACATGTACCTCAAGGTGAGCGCCAGTCCCGAAAGCAGCTCGCTCAGCAAGAGGCTACGTGCCCTTAATGCCATTCTCCACTCTCCGCCCCTTTGGCCTGCTCAGCTTTCCGGTACCCAGCCGGTGGCAATCAATACCCCGGCGGTCAGCACCAACCAGGCCAGCGAAAACGGCAAAAACACCTTCCACCCGAGCCGCATCAGCTGGTCGTAACGAAAGCGTGGGAAGGTGGCGCGCACCCACAAAAACACGAACAAGCAAAACGCGATCTTTAGAAAGAACCAGATCCACCCCGGGATCCAAACAAAGGGTGGGACGCTGAACGGCGGCAGCCAGCCGCCCAGGAACAAAACGCTAGTCATCGCGCTGACCAGGATCATGTTGGCATATTCGCCGAGATAGAACAGGGCAAATGCCATTGCCGAATATTCGACAAAATAGCCGGCCACGATTTCAGTTTCACCCTCGACGATGTCGAACGGTGCGCGATTGGTTTCCGCCAGGCCAGAGATGAAAAAGATCACGGCCATTGGCAGCAACGGCCAAAAATAAGCGTGCCAGACCGGAACGCGGGCCTGCGCCATGACCACGTCGTTCAAGTTCAGCGAACCTGCGCATAGCAACACGGTTACCATTACGAAGCCAATCGCGACCTCGTAGGACACCATCTGCGCCGCCGAACGCAACGCGCCCAAAAAAGCATAACGCGAGTTGGACGCCCACCCGGCAAGGATGATGCCGTAAACCCCAAGCGAGCTGATCGCAAACAGATAGAGGATGCCGACATTGATGTTGGCCACGACCGCATGGACATCAAACGGGATCACCGCCCAGGCGACAAGGCTTAACGTAAACGTCACCACCGGCGCTATGACGAACACAATGCGGTTGGCCCCGCTCGGGATTACCGTCTCCTTGATCAGCAGCTTCAGACCGTCGGCAAATGGCTGCAACAACCCGAACGGACCGACGACATTGGGGCCTTTGCGCAGTTGCGAGAAGGCCAGCACCTTGCGCTCGAAATAAGTCAGATAGGCGACTGCGATCAACAACGGCACAACCACCGCCAGCACCTCGCCAAGGGTGATCAGTGTCACCCCGGCATAACCGTTCCAAAAACTATCCACGAGTACCCGTCCACGCCGGCAATTCGCCGTGATGTACAAGGAAGACGTCGCTGCATTCGGCCATCGTAATGCTCGCGCGGCTGATCGGGTCGGTGCGGTAGAAATCGGCGATCGGATAAGTGAACGGCGCCGGATCGACTGGTCCCGCCCGGCCAAACTCGCCCCACGGTGCCGGACCCACCCGGTCGACCGCAGCGAATGTCGGATAGGCCGCGCGCAGACGATGGCGCAGCTCGCCCAGGCTGTCGTAGGGCAGCGGACGGCCTAGTAACCCCGACAGGGCGCGGACGATCTTCCAGTCCTCGCGCGCGTCGCCGGGCGGAAAGGTCGCGCGTCTGCCAAGCTGGACCCGCCCTTCGGTATTGATGTAGGTGCCGTCCTTTTCGGTATAAGCCGCACCCGGCAGGATCACGTCGGCGCGCGCCGCGCCGCGATCACCGTGATGGCCCTGATACACGACAAAAGCCGAGCCAAAATCGTCGATATCGGTCTCGTCGGCGCCGAGCAGGTAGAGCAGCTCGATCCGACCCGAGCGACAGCCCTCGATGATCGCGGCGACATCAAGCCCGCCCGGTCCCGGCACAAATCCGAGATCGAGCCCGCCGACGCGTGCGGCGGCGTGGTGAAGCACATTGAAGCCGTTCCAATCGTCGCGGACGAGCCGATGGGTCTCGGCGATCGCCCGTGCCATCGCCAGCACTTGACCACCATCGCGTCGGGCGAGCGCCCCCTGTCCGACCACCAGCATCGGCTTTTTGGCAGCACGCAGCCTCTCGCACCAGGAATGTTCGCCTGCGGCCAAGGCACCCAACGTGTCCCCGCCTTCGCCCAGCAGCTCGACCGGAAAGCTCAGATCGAGCCGCGGCCCGACCGCGGCGATGCTGAAGCCGCCCTGGAGATGGCGCTTGCGCAGCCGCGCATTGATAAGCGGTGCCTCCCAGCGCGGGTTTGTGCCGATCAACAAACAGGCATCGGCCTCTTCGATACCGGCAATCGTGGTATTAAACAGATAGCCGGCGCGACATTGCGGATCGAGCTTGGCTCCGTCCTGACGACAATCGAGGCTGGGGGCGCTCAGCCCCACCATCAGCTCTTTGAGCGCGAACATCGATTCAGCGTCGCACAAATCGCCGGCTATCGCAGCGATGCGCTCGGCCGGAACCCTTCGAAGCCGATCGGCGACGGTATCGAGCGCCTCGCTCCAGTCGATCTCGACCCGCGCACCGCGCCGACCGGCATAAGGACGGTCGAGACGGCGGCGGCGCAGCCCATCAATCGCAAAGCGCGTCTTGTCGGAAATCCACTCCTCGTTGACCGCCTCGTTAATCCGCGGCAGCACGCGCAAGACCTGCCCGCCGCGCGTATCGACCCGAATATTGCTGCCGACCGCATCGAACACATCAACCGACTCGGTCTTCATCAATTCCCAGGGCCGCGCGATAAAGGCATAGGGCTTAGAGGTTAGCGCCCCGACCGGGCACAAATCGATGATGTTGCCGGACAGTTCAGAGCCGAGCGCGTGCTCGATATAGGTCGTGATTTCCATATTTTCGCCGCGGCCCGTGGCGCCCAATTCCTGGACACCAGCGATCTCGGTCAAAAACCGGATGCAGCGCGTGCAATGAATGCAACGGGTCATATGGGTTGCAACGAGCGGACCGAAATCCTTGTCGCGCACTGCTCGCTTGTTTTCTTCGAACCGGCCGCGGTCAAAACCGTAGGCCATCGCCTGATCCTGCAGATCGCACTCGCCCCCCTGATCGCAAATCGGGCAGTCGAGCGGGTGGTTTATCAGCAGAAACTCCATGACCCCCTTGCGCGCCTTGACCGCCTTTTCCGAATTGGTATGCACGACCATACCATCGGCGACCGGCATCGCGCATGAGGCGATCGGTTTTGGCGATCGCTCTACTTCGACCAGGCACATCCGGCAATTACCGGCGATGTTGAGTCGCTCGTGAAAACAGAAATGCGGTATCTCGATCCCGGCATGTTCGCAGGCTTGCAGGATCGTGGTCCCCACCGGCACTTCGATTTCGTCGCCGTCGATTGTCAGTTTCGGCATCTCAGGCAGCCACTCTGCGCCGGGTGGCGGCTTCGCGGTATTCGATGATGCGGCGCTCCATCTCGGGACGGAAATGGCGAATTAGACCCTGGATCGGCCAGGCTGCTGCATCGCCGAGCGCGCAGATCGTATGCCCCTCAATCTCATAGCTGACATTTAGCAGCATGTCGATTTCTGCCGCCGACGCATTGCCTTTGACCATGCGCTCCATGACCCGCCACATCCAGCCGGTGCCCTCGCGACATGGCGTGCATTGCCCGCAGCTCTCGTGTTTGTAGAATTCCGACAGCCGGGCGATGGCTTTGACGATGTCGGTCGATTTGTCCATGACGATGACCGCGGCAGTGCCAAGCCCACTCTGGACCGCCTGCAAACTGTCGAAATCCATCAGTACAGTGTCGCAGATCGATTTCGGCAGCACCGGCACTGACGACCCCCCGGGGATTACGGCCAAGAGATTGTCCCAGCCGCCGCGCACCCCGCCGGCATGGCGCTCGATTAGCTCCTTCAGCGGGATACCCATCTCTTCCTCGACATTGCACGGTGCGGCGACGTGGCCGGAGATGCAAAAGATCTTGGTCCCGCTGTTCTTCGGTCGGCCGATCCCGGCGAACCAGCCGGCGCCACGCCGCAGGATTGTCGGCGCGACCGCGATCGTCTCGACATTGTTGACCGTCGTCGGACAACCATAAACGCCAACGGCTGCGGGGAACGGTGGCTTCAGCCGGGGCATGCCTTTGTGTCCCTCGAGGCTCTCGAGGAGTGCCGTTTCTTCGCCGCAGATGTAGGCGCCGGCACCGCGATGAAGATAAATGTCGAATTCATAGCCCGAGCCGCAAGCATCCTTGCCGATCAGCCCCGCGGCATAAGCCTCGTCGATCGCTGCCTGCAGCCGCTGCGCCTCGTTGTAGAACTCGCCGCGGATATAGATGTAGCAGTGGTGCACGCCCATCCCGACCGAAGCCAGCAGCGCACCTTCGACCAGCTTTTGCGGATCGTGACGCATGATGTCGCGGTCCTTGCAGGTGCCGGGCTCGCTTTCATCGGCATTGACGGCAAGATATGTCGGGCGGTCGCTCTGTTTGGGCATGAACGACCATTTGAGCCCGGTCGGAAAACCGGCGCCGCCGCGGCCGCGCAGACCCGATTCCTTGATCTGTTCGACGATCCAATCGCGGCCTTTCAGGATCAGATCCTTGGTTCCGTCCCAATCGCCGCGCCGCCGCGCCCCGGAAAGGCGCCAATCATCGAGACCGTAGAGATTGGTGAAGATGCGGTCCTTGTCGGCAAGCATCACGTCCTCTTGCGATTCCTCCGGCTGCGATCGGCAGCCGGCTTAGCCGGTAACCCGGTCAGGGTCGTACGGCCGGTGATCGGCGCGGAGGCCTGGCGGCCGATCACCGAACCGGGCGGCGGCGGATTGCCGGCGCGCAAGGCATCGAGCAGCTTCTCGGTCGCAGGGCCATTGAGATCCTCGTAAAAATCGTTGTTGACCTGCAGCACCGGTGCATTCACGCAAGCCCCGAGACACTCGACCTCAACCAAGGTGAAAAGTCCGTCGGCTGTGGTTTCCCCCATGGCGATGCCGAGTTTGCGCTCGCAGGCAGCGACGACGTCGTCCGAGCCGCGCAGCCAGCATGGGGTCGTGGTGCAGACTTGCAGCAGATAGCGCCCGACCGGCCGCAAATTGAACATGGTGTAAAAGGTTCCGACTTCGTAGACCCTGATGGGCGCCATCCCCAACATTTGCGCGACATAATCCATCGCCGCCTTCGGCAGCCACCCCCCGCTCTGCACCTGCGCCAGATGGAGCAGCGGAAGCACCGCGCTCGCCTGCCGCCCGGGCGGATATTTGGCGATATGGGCCTCGGCGAGCTTGCGATTTTCAGGGGTGAATTCGAAGCTCTCGGGCTGCTCGAAAACCGGGCTGGGGCCTGGCGTGTTCATCGGTCGATCTCGCCAAACACTATGTCCATCGAACCGATGATCGCGACGACATCGGCCAGCATATGGCCGCGGCACATGAAATCCGCAGCCTGCAGAAAGGCAAAGCCGGGCGCGCGGATTTTGCAGCGGTAGGGCCGGTTGGTGCCGTCGGAGACGAGATAGATACCAAACTCGCCCTTCGGCGCCTCGACCACCGTGTAGGTCTCGCCGGGCGGGACATGGTATCCCTCGGTGTAGAGCTTGAAAAAGTGGATCAGAGCTTCCATCGAGCTCTTCATCTCGGCGCGCGGTGGCGGGGTCACTTTGCGATCATTGACATGAACCGGTCCTGGCGGCATCTGCTCGATTGCTTGTTTGATGATGCGGACCGACTGCCGCATTTCTTCGATGCGCACCAAATAACGGTCGTAGGAATCGCCATTGCGGCCGATCGGTACGTCGAAATCCATCTTGTCATAGACGTCGTAAGGCTGCGCCCGGCGCAGGTCCCAAGCAACACCTGAACCGCGCAGCATCGGGCCGGAAAACCCCCAATCGGTCGCCTGTTCTGCGGTGACGATGCCGATATCGACACTGCGCTCCTTGAAAATGCGGTTTTCGGTCAGGAGCCGTTCGATGTCGTCGATCGTCTGCGGGAATCTCTCACAAAAAGCCGCAATATCCTCGAGCAGACCTGGCGGCAGATCGAGGTGAACCCCGCCCGGCCGGAAATAGTTGGCGTGCAGCCTTGCACCGGATGCCCGCTCGTAGAATTCCATCAGCCGCTCGCGTTCCTCGAAACCCCAGAGGAACGGGGTAATGGCGCCGATATCGAGGGCAAAGGCGCACACGCACAACAGGTGGTTGAGGATGCGCGTGATCTCGGCATACATCACGCGGATGTATTGCGCCCGCGGCGGCGGGGTGATGCCCATCAACTTTTCGACTGCCAGCGCGAAAGCGTGCTCCTGGCACATTGGCGACACATAATCGAGCCGGTCGAAATACGGGATCGCCTGCAGATAAGTCTTATACTCGATCAGCTTCTCGGTGCCGCGGTGCAGAAATCCGATATGTGGATCGGCCCGCTCGATGACCTCGCCGTCCATTTCGAGCACGAGCCGCATAACGCCATGTGCTGCAGGATGCTGCGGCCCGAAATTCATCATGAAGTTTCGGATTCGCGCCGGCCCTTCGAGCTCATCCGCCGAATCAAGCCCCTCGTCGATGCGCTCATCGCTCATGGCTTGGTACTTCCCGTGGAATAACCGCCTTTGGGTTCTCCCGCCTTCTCATCGCCCGGTAGAATCTTATCCATTCCCTCCCAAGGCGACAGAAAATCGAAGCGGCGGAACTCCTGCTGCAATCGGACCGGCTCGTATACAACCCGCTTTTGCTCTTCGTCGTAACGCACTTCAACATAACCGGTCAGCGGGAAATCCTTGCGCATCGGATGGCCTTCAAACCCGTAATCGGTCAGGATCCGTCGCAGGTCCGGGTTCCCCTCGAAGTATATGCCAAAGAGGTCCCACGCCTCGCGCTCCCACCAACCGGCGCTGCTGAAAATTCCGGTCGCCGACGGCACTAGATCATCCTCATTTGTTTCAACCTTAAGGCGAATACGCTGGTTTAGACTCATACTGAGCAGATTGTAGACGACCTCGAAGCGCAATGGCCGATCGGGGTAATCAACCCCGCAAATGTCGCACAGTATCGTGAAACGGCATTTCGGATCGTCACGCAGGAAACGCAGAACCTCCGCAAGCTCATCGCGTTCGACCCGGATCGACAATTCACGGTGGCGGATTTCGCTGCCGACCACCGCTCTTGGCAATTCCGTCGCGACGTGCTCGGCGAGTTCTTGCAGGCGATCTTCGATCGGCATCGGCTAACGGGCGAAGTTGTTGGTGCGGCGGATCTTGTTTTTTAGCACCAGAACGCCGTAGAGCAGTGCCTCGGCGGTGGGTGGGCAGCCGGGGACATAGACGTCGACCGGAACGACACGGTCGCAGCCGCGCACCACCGAATACGAATAGTGGTAATAGCCGCCGCCATTGGCGCACGAACCCATTGAGATGACCCAGCGCGGTTCGGCCATCTGGTCATAAATCTTGCGGAACGCCGGTGCCATTTTGTTGCACAGCGTACCAGCCACGATGATCACATCGGCCTGGCGCGGGCTGGCGCGGAACACGACCCCGAAACGGTCGAGGTCATAACGGCTCGCCCCCGTATGCATCATTTCGACCGCGCAGCATGCCGTTCCAAAGGTTAGCGGCCATAGTGAACCGCTGCGGGCCCAGTTGATCAGATTGTCGAGATTGGCAAGAATAAAGCCCTTGTCCTGTACTTCCGCCGTCGCAGCCCGCAACAGAACGTCCTGATCTGGACCGGGCGGCACCGGGGCGAATGACGTATCACTCACTCCCATTCGAGCGCTCCTTTGCGCCATTCATAGATAAAGCCGACGGTCAGCACGGCGAGAAACACGACCATCGACCAGAACCCGAACAAACCAATATCGCCGAGCGACACCGCCCACGGAAACAGGAAAGCGACCTCCAGGTCGAAAATAATGAACAGGATGGCAACGAGGTAGTAACGCACGTCGAAACGGATTCGCGCATCCTCGAACGGTTCAAAGCCGCACTCGTAGGGCGACAGCTTCTCACTGTCGGGCCGCTGGCGCGCGAGCAGGAACGAGCCCACCACCATTGCGACCGAGACCGCGCCGGCAATGACAAGAAAGATCAATATCGGAAACCAGTCTCTCAGCAGATGTTGCAGCGCTTCCATCGTAGCACTCCAGCTCCCGCCCGATGCTGCCTGCCAACGCTCGAGCAGAATGCCTACAGACTTGATATAGGTCGGAATCCTTCGCGGGCGACCGGTGCACCGCGGTTCTGCGTCAATTTCTGCGGTCGATGGCGGGAGCGACGGGGCTCGAACCCGCGACCTCCGGCGTGACAGGCCGGCGCTCTAACCAACTGAGCTACGCCCCCTCGATCGGGGCGGCCATCCCCACCGTTCCGGGGCCGGAACCCTTATCCCGGCACGAGGAGGGTGTCAAGCGCGCTGCCAACCTACGCCCGTTGTCCCGCGAGCGGCCGGCGGCTTGCGCTCAGTTCATGCCGCATTTGCAAAAATGCGAGGGGGGTCGGGGTGCATTACCAGGAAATCCGCGGCGCAACGGAGTACAGTCGCAACCATAGGCAACCCAGCGCGGGGAAAGGACATGCAATACCGTAGAATCTCGGCCGACTGCCATCTCGACATGCCGTGGATGCCGCCCGACCTGTTCATCTCGCAGGCGCGGCGCGAGCTTAAAGACCGCATGCCCTATGTCGAAAACGGTCCGGATGGGCCGCAATGGGTCGCCAAAAACGGCGCCAATTTCGGCCTCCTCTATGGCGTTGGTCCGGGAGGCGCCAAGCATGTGCCGGGGCAGAATGTCCGGGTCGACATCATGGCCGAGCGCGGCCTCTACGATGATGCCAAGAGAGGCAAGATCCGCTGCAGCGACCCGCATCTGCGCCTCAAGGACATGGAGGCGGATGGTGTGGACGCCGAGATCATCTATGGCGTTCTCGGGACCGCATCCAAGCTGAACGACAACGAGGCCTCGAACGAGGTTCTGCATATCTATAACGACTGGCTGAAGGATTTCTGCAGCCATTATCCCGACCGCCAGATCGGTCTCGCCTGCCTGCCCTACGGCAGCGTCGAACTCGCGGTCGAGGAGGTCCGGCGCGTCGCCAAGATGGGCCTCAAGGGGCTTGAACTGTCGTGCTCATGGGACATGGAGCCGATGTGGCACCCGAGCTGGGAGCCGTTCTGGCAGGCGGTCGACGAGGTGCAACTGCCATTGCACTTCCACACCTTTCCGACGACCCCGCCGCGCGCCCGCCAGGAGGCGCCCCAGGTTCGCCGCGCGGCGATGTTCACCGGTGTCTCGGCGTTCCAGATGGGGCTCATCCACATCATCGCCGGGATGATGGGGGCGGGCGTGTTCGAGCGCTATCCGCGCCTCAAAGTGTCGTTCGGCGAGAGCGGCGCGGGCTGGCTCGCTTATGCATTGCACCGCATGGATTTCGAGTTTGAGGACCGCTTCCGCGACCTGATGAAATTGAAGCCTAGCGAATACTGGCGCCGCCAGTGCAAGGCGACCTTCCAGTTCGACCCGATCAGCGCCAAATTGATCGACGAGATCGGCGTCGAGACGATGATGTGGGGCTCCGACTACCCGCACACCGACGGCATCTGGCCCGAATCCTCTCGCTACATCGAGGAGCAATTCGAAGGCCTCTCCCCTGAAGTCGTCCACAAGATCACTTGCGAGAACGCGGCAAAATTCTACGGACTGATCAACTAGGCAGCGACCCGCTCGCGACCGGGAGATGGGCGCCGTCACCGGCGCCCATTGCATTTTGGGCCTGTCGCGATCGAACCAATCCTGCCGCGGCGGCGCGCCTTGCGGACATCGCTTTTACTGGGTAAAGCAGTGAGACACCGCCCGGGAATCGCGGGGGGCTAACGATCGCGGATGCATCGAATACTGCTCTCGCTGATTGCAGCTGCCTTATGGCTGTCCGCCACATCGGTAGCGGCAGCCCCCGCGGTTGTCGTCGCCTCGAAGATCGACACCGAGGGGGCACTCCTCGGCAATATGATCCTCGAGATGCTGAAGAAGCACGGGATCGCAGTCCGCGATCGCCTGCAGCTCGGCCCGACCAATATCGTGCGGGCCGCGATCCTTGCCGGGCAGATCGACATCTACCCCGAATACACCGGCAATGGCGCCCTGTTCTTTCATATGGAAAATGATCCAGTATGGAAAAGCTGGACCAAGGGCTATGCGCAAGTGGCTGCTCTCGACCGCGCCAAGAACCATCTCGTCTGGCTCGCTCCGGCGCCCGCCAACAACACCTGGGTCATTGCCGTGCCCAACGACCTGGCGCAGCGCACCCACCTCAACACCATGAGCGACTTTGCGCGCTATGTGAAGGAGGGCGGCGATATTTACTTGGCCGCTTCAGCCGAATTTGTCGAAAGCCCGTCAGCACTGCCGGCCTTTGAGCGAACCTACGGGTTTCGCCTCGAGGATCGGCAATTATTGACATTATCGGGCGGCAACACCTCGGCGACCTTGCGCGCCGCCGCCGAGGGCGTGTCCGGGGTCAACGCCGCGATGGCCTATGGCACCGACGGCGCGATTGCGGCGCTCGGCCTTATTGCCCTCGAAGACGACAAGGCGGCGCAAATCGTCTATGCACCGGCACCGGTCGTGCGCGAAGCTGTGCTGCGGCAATACCCGGAAATTTCGGGTTTGCTCAACCCGATGTTCAAAGGCCTAACCTTGGCAACATTGCAGCAGCTCAACGCCAAGATCGCGGTCGATGGCGATGACGCCGCCACCGTTGCCGATGCCTATCTGAAATCGCGACATTTTGTCGAATGAGTTCGCAGGCCGTACCGGCGCCAAACCGCCCTGCCCTCGCCTCACGCATCGGCGTGCGCGACCAGGTCCTGTTCGCCCTGGTGCTCGCCGCGGCAGTCGCGGCGTTGAGCTTGGGTTTTGTCGCGGTGGCACCCAATCGGCTGATCTCGGGCCAGCCGATATCGTTGTGGTCTGCCGCCGACGGTAAGTTCGCCGCTGGAATAGTCATCGTTGTCGGGCTTTTGCTTGCCGTCTCGCTATCGCCGCCGCACCGCGCCATGTACTGCATAGCGGCGACCCTGGCCTCGATGTGGCTGCTGCTCACATTTGCCGCCCTGGGGAATGCCGTACATACCCTGGCCGCCGGTCGCCCTGCTGTGGCGCGGATCTCGGCGGGGACATCATTCTGGGTTATTGCCGGCTGCGCTGCGCTCGCCGTCATGGACGCGCTACAGCGGCTGCGCGCCGGTCCGATGCTGATAACGGCGACGCTCGCAGCACTCTGCGGTGGCACCGTCCTCCTCGCCCTTAGCGGCTCGTTTGATCAGCTGTCGATCGCCCGCGAATATGCGACCCGGCACGCGCTTTTCGCGAGCGCTCTTATTCGGCACATCACCCTCGTAACGGGATCGGTCGGCCCGGCACTCCTGATCGGCTTCCCGCTTGGGCTCGTCGCCGCGCGAAGACCGCGGCTCCAGGGGCCGCTTTTCGCCACTCTGAACCTGCTCCAGACCGTGCCGTCGATTGCATTGTTTGGTCTGCTGATCGTCCCGCTTTCGGCATTGGCGGCGGCGGTGCCGCGCCTTGCCTCCATCGGGGTGGGCGGGATCGGCCCGGCACCAGCGATCATCGCTCTGGTGCTTTACGCACTGCTGCCGATTGTGCGCAACACCACCACCGGAATCTCGGGCGTCGATCCGGCCGTGATCGATGCCGCGCGCGGCATGGGGCTGACCCCGCGGCAGATCTTCTGCCACATCGAATTTCCGTTGGCGCTACCGATGCTGTTTGTTGGGTTGCGCATTGTCACGGTCCAGACGATTGGGCTCGCGGTGGTCGCGGCGCTGATTGGCGCCGGCGGGCTCGGCACGTTTGTCTTTGAGGGGCTCGGCCAATATGCGCTCGATCTGGTCCTGCTCGGCGCGTTGCCGGCGATCGGACTGTCGCTCGCCGCAGATTTTGTGCTGCACGTGGGCTCGACCTTATTGGTCCGGGCGAGGCCCGAATGATCGAACTCGATCATGTGACCAAACGCTATCACGGCCGCACCGTGGTCAATGACTTATCGCTGACGGTTGCGAGCGGCGAGTGTTGCGTGCTGCTCGGTTCCTCTGGCAGCGGCAAATCAACAACACTACGCATGATCAACCGCTTGGTCGGGACGGATGCGGGCACGATAAGGATCGGCGGAACCGACATCACCACCTTGTCGCCCGAAAAGCTTCGTCGTCGGATCGGTTACGCGATTCAATCGACGGGGCTGTTTCCGCATTGGACGGTGTGGGACAACATCGCCACGGTGCCGCGCCTGCTGAAATGGCCGGAGACGCGCGTCACCGCACGGGTAGGCGAACTCCTCGACCTATTTAGGCTCGATCCCGCCCTTTATCGTGGCAAATACCCGCATCAACTTTCGGGCGGCGAGCAGCAGCGCGTCGGTGTGGCGCGGGCACTTGCCGCCGACCCTGATCTTTTGTTGATGGACGAGCCGTTTGCCGCGGTCGATCCGATTACTCGCGACGCCTTGCAAACCGAACTCCTGCGAGTTCATCGCGGGACCGGAAAAACAATCGTGTTCGTCACACATGACATTGAAGAGGCACTGCGGCTCGCAACCTCGATCGCGGTAATGGACCAGGGCCGGATTGTGCAGTATGCGGCACCGCTCGATTTGCTCGAGCACCCGATCAACCAATTTGTCCGCGACTTTGTCGGGCAGCGGGGCATCGGTCTGAAGCTGCTGTCGCTGAGGCGGGTTGGCGAACGCATTCGCCGCGGCGAATCCGCAACGGGCCAGCCACTGCCGGCCGATGCCAGCTTGAGTGAGGCACTCGCGGTAATGACCGCACAACGCACCGACCGGCTACCCGTCGCTGATGCTGCAGGCCACACGGTTGGCGCGATTACGCTTGCCGATCTCGTACGCTGAGAGCAATGCGCGGCGGCAGATGGTTGGCCAGCCCGGTGATGTGGGTCGGCCTGCTGTTTGCGATGCTGTTATTGCAGATGGATGCGCTGCGACCGGTGTTGGGCTGGGCGTTTCCCGATGTCACCCCCCTCATCTATGACCGCGCGAGTTTCATCGAGCTGTTTTTGGCCCATCTCGGGCTCGTCGTGACCGCGAGCACCGCCGCCGCGCTCGTCGGGTTGGCGCTCGCCGTTTTTGTCACTCGTCCAGTGGGCAGCGAATTCCGCACTATGATCAAAACGCTCGCCGCGATCGGTCAGACTTTTCCGCCGGTCGCGGTCCTGGCGATCACTGTTCCGTTGATCGGCTTTGGCGCGTGGCCGACCGTTATCGCGCTTTTTGTTTACGGATTGCTGCCGATTATCGACAACGCAGTTGCGGGTCTTGACGGCGTGCCGTCGAATGTTCGGGAGGCGGCCCTCGGAATGGGCATGTCACCGCGGCAGCGGCTCTTTGCTGTCGACTTGCCGCTCGCCTCTCCGGCGATCCTCTCCGGCATCCGGGTGTCAGTGACGATTGCGATCGGCACCGCGACGATCGGCTCGACGGTTGGCGCCTTAACCCTCGGCACACCGATCTTTGACGGGCTGGTTGCCAGCAAGCTGCCCTTTGTCATCGAGGGCGCCGTTCTCGTTGCGCTGTTCGCGATCCTGACCGATATGCTGTTCGCCCGCCTCGATCAGCGGTTGCGCTACCGCGTTCCGTAGCCGACCGCTCCACCGGAACGCGGGGTAACTCACCGATTTTCAGGTGCCATTGTCCGCGCCGCCAACGCCGTCATGATCAGCGACAGGCCGAGGAACACCATATTGATGCCAACGAGCAGGCCGATCGCCCAGTCGGCCGAGCTCGGCCAGCCATCCCAAATCAAAAAGGCGAGCAGCAGATCGACAAGACCGCTGAACAACACCCAGCCCCAGCTCGGTAAATGCCGCCGGTGTTCGGCCGCCAGCAAAATCGCGGACACGCCCTCAAGGATGAAGAAAGCAACCAGGGCCAAGGTCAGGGTCAGCACGCCGGCAATCGGCCGCAACAGCAGCACGAGACCGAGGACGATCGCCAGCAGCGCCGTCGCCAGCGACCAGCCGAACCCGGGCATGCTGCGGTGTTGCAGCAGTGAAACTGTCCGGAAAATTCCACCGATAAAGAACAGCCAGCCGATGAATATCGTGATCGCCAAGCTCGCGACTTCGGGGATAGCGATTGCCAGCAGGCCGAGAGCCATCATCACGACGCCTTCGATGAGGAACAGCCTCCAGTGGGCGTGGAAGGCCCCAGCTAAGCGACGGCGGACGTTGTCGAGGTTGGGAAGAATATTGAGATCGGTCATGACTCCCTTACCGCCGATGTAACGTCAGAACGCGGACCCACTCGGTAAGCCCATCCTAGCCGATCGCGCAACGGGTGTCGTCTCGGCTCTGCGGTAATGTCGCGTTTTGGAATCCGGTTTGCCGCTGCAGCTCAGCCCTGGCCCTCGGCCGCCTCGATTGCCGCCCGCGACAGTCCATCAATCATCTCCCGGTGGAAATCGGGCGGTCCGAGCGCTTTGCTGCGAATCACGGCGAAGACCACAAACCCGCCCCGATCTCGGGGTACGACAAAATATTCGGTGACACGTTGCTCATTGCCTTTGCCGCACGTTAAAACCGCACTGAACACGGCACGATGACCGAAGTCGGTGCGGAATCGCGCGGCGGTAAAGTCCCCGTCGCAGATTTGCGGATCCACCGCAATCAGGTTCGAGGCGATGCCAATGGCGCTGACATTCGGCCCTCCCGGCACGATTTTGACGGCTCCGGCGGCGTCTTCGGATCGCCACACAGCGGTAAACTGCTCCAGTGCCGGGGGTTTGTCGGCGTTCACGAGATGCGCATCCGACAGACGAGCTTTGGCGAGAAAATGCGACGCCAACCGGACCTCCTCAGCCGCGGCAGTTGCGGGTTCGGACGGCGACACCAACGCCGGAGGCGCGGGCATTACCGGAGTTAGCGCGGTGAAGGCCAAAGGTGGCGATGCGGCAGTTGGGTTTGTCGCTTGCGATGGAGTGTCGGCTTGGTCCGTCGTCGCAGGCGCGACCTGAGGGCCTGCGTTTGCGACACGAAATTTTGTCGGACCGCCGGGTCCACTCTCGGCATCTAGGCTCGCCATTGAGGAGGACAGCGGCGGGGAGATCGGTTTTGCCGCTGGGGGACGAGTGGGAGGCGGTACCGGAGATCCCTCCGCCACAGCCGGGTGGAGCGCATCCATTGGATTGGGCGAAACTGCTGCTCTCGGGGTAGATGCAGTAGCATCGCTCGATCCAGATCCCCTCGGGGCCAATTCACTGTCCGGAACCAGCACTGATTGCGAGCCTACGGCTGACGCACCCGTTGTTTTTGCCGACGCCGGCGGTGACTCGGTAACGCTCGCCGTATCGGGTGCAGGGATTGCCGTGGGTTGCGGCGGCGCACTCTCCGCAGTTTTCGTCGACGCGCTCGGGGATGGAGAACGCCCCGCCGATGGTGATCCCGCAACGCTGGATGCCGCCGGTTGGGTCACGGCTGCCACCGAACCGGCCTTTGCGCTCCCGTTCTCTTCCTGCCCTCTCAAAGAACCTGCGGTTGGTATCTTGTCCTTGAGTTCAAGGGAAGCGCGAACGCAGTTCGTCAGGCGATCCATGGCGGCTGGGATTTCGTTGAGCTTGAAAAAGAATGACTGCCCCTCGGCCTCGAGCGCCAGCTGCGAGCTGTGGCGGAGCCCGTCCACAAGACGGGAGCTGTCGGGCAACGGGATCAGTATCAGCTGTCCGTTCGGTATGATGGCCTGCCGCTCCAACGAGGTCTCTCTATCATCCAGCCGCAATCGGACTGGCAATTTAACTTTAGGTTTAAATGACCACTCGGGGTTTATGAAGCCGAGCCACCAGCGATAGTCGGCGGTCACCAATACGAAGAGGTTTATGCCAGTATCGTACGCGACTCCCGCTGAGCAATGGCTGAAAACGCCGGTGCGGTCATCGGTATAGGCGCCTCCCGACCACAAGCCATGTTTAAAGACGCGCAGCGGACCGCCGGCATCGGCCGCCCCGCAGCATAAAATCGATGCCGCAACGGTCACCGCGGCAAAGCGGGTGAAAGACATTCAAGCCCCTCGTGATTTTTCATCAAAATATCACATGTTCATCCCCGATGGGACCTCCACATCGCGTGGCGATTTCGCTGCGGGCCCACCGCCGAGGCACAATCAGCGTAAAGCATTGGTCAGGGGCGCGTCGATTGGCGCTGCTAATTGCTGCGCCAATCGTGCGGGTCCATTCTAGGCAACCAAGCTCAAAGGAGGCGAGGAATGCCGGCGAGCAGCGGCAAAAAGGTCGGCGTGATCGGCGCCGGCATGGTCGGGGTCTGTGCCGCGAGCTATTTGCAGCGCCAGGGCCATGAGGTTTTCATGCTCGAAGCCGGCAAGCCGGGACACGGCGCTTCGTTTGGCAATGCCGGTGCCTTTAATGCGTCCTCGGTGACACCGGTATCGATGCCGGGGATGATGTGGAACGTCCCGCGCTGGCTGTTCGACCCGTTGGGGCCGCTGTCATTGCGCTGGCGCTATCTGCCGGTCGTGGCGCCCTGGCTTATCCGCTTTATCCGTGCCGGGACCCTCGAAAAAGTCCATGCTCAAGCCCGTGCTCTGCGCCCGCTTGTGGGCGCGACGCTCGACGCGCTGATGCCGCTCGTCCGCGACGCCGGCGCCGAGGATCTCGTCCATTGTCTCGGTCATCTTTATGTCTATCGCTCGCCGCACGGGCCACAGAAGGAACGGCTCGCCTGGGAGTTGCGGCAGGAGAACGGCGTCCAAATCGACGAATTCGACGCTGACGAACTGCGCCAGCTCGAGCCGACCTTGGCGCGCGATTTTGTGCGCGGGATCCTGGTGCGCGAAAACGGTCATACCTCGAACCCGCTTGGTCTTGTCGAGCGGCTGTTGGGACAGTTTCTGCGTTCGGGCGGCGAACTCGTCCGCGCACGCGCGTTCGGCTTTGATCTTGCTGATGGCCGGCTGGCCGCAATCCGCACCGATACCGGCGATCTTCCTGCGGATGCCGCTATCGTGTGCGCCGGCGCGTGGTCGAGGCCGCTTGCCGCCACCCTCGGCGATCGCATCCCGCTTGAAACCGAGCGGGGCTATCATCTGATGATCTGTGATCCCGAGGTCATGCCCCGCATACCGACTGCAGATGCCGAGGGCAAATTCGTCGCCACACCGATGGAGAGTGGACTGCGCTTTGCCGGCACAGTGGAACTCGCCGGTCTCACGGCACCGCCCGATTGGCGCCGCGCTCGGATCCTACTCGATCAAGGGCGGCGGATGCTGCCCGGCCTCGCCGCCCATTATACTGAAGACCGGATCTCGATGTGGATGGGGCACCGACCAAGCCTGCCTGACTCGTTACCGGTCATTGGGCCCTCGCGCGCCACCCCCGATGTGATCTACGCCTTTGGCCATGGTCATGTCGGCATGACCGCCGCACCGATGACCGGCAAACTGGTTGCCGATCTCGTTGTCGGCCGCCCGCCGGCCATCGATATCACCCCGTTTGCGCCCGCGCGCTTCGCGTGAACCAGGAGAAGGACCGGTTATCTCGCGAAGATGCCGAGGGGATTTCAAATCCGCGGGTCGTTTTCCGACTGCTGTTAAGGCTGGTAAGGTTGGCGAAAAAGATCGTTTAGTCCACTGAAGGAATGTACCCGCTCTCTCACTTACGGTTGCCGAAGCTTTGGGAACTTGAGCTATTGCCGGCTGTTGTCTTTGGGCCAAGCTGGAAGCATCGGTGACGAGATTTCCGGAGGATCGGACGTAATGGCAGATCGCGGTCAATTCCATACGTCAAACCGCGGCTTTGCCTCGATGGATGAGAAGAGGCAGCGCGAGATCGCCAGTAAGGGCGGCCAGGCCAGTGGCGGAAATTTCAAAAACGACCGCAGACGCGCCGCGGAAGCCGGGCGGAAAGGCGGGCAGAGCGTCCCTCCCTCAGAGCGCAGCTTTTCGCGCGATCACGGGCTGGCCGCCGAGGCCGGCCGAAAAGGGGGTGAGCACAGCCATGGCGGCCCTGGCGTTAGCGCGCGTCCCAGCGGGCAACCGATCGGCTCCAGGCACGAGAGCAGCCGCCAGAAAGGCGCGCCTGACAGCCGGGCGAGCCTCAATCGCCGAGACCGCGGACCAGAATCTGCGGGACAAGGCGCGCATCGCAAACTGGAACACGAGGAGGCCGCGGCTGCGGAAATCGCTGTCGCAGCTGAGCAAAGAAGCGGAGATCACGACCAATAGCGTTGATAGTCACCGCCCCAAAGCTCCGCGACCCGTAACGGATCTCTACTCACAGAAGCATTTCTCGAATTCATTCAGCAAATTTCCATTGCATGCATAAAGCGTTCGGTCGCAGGTCGAAGCGATCGCCACAGCGAAACCTCGCCAGGGTGGACGGCGCACGACGGGGCGCGTAGCGTCGCATACCCGAGTCTAGCGGAGACAAAGATGCGACCCTCAGGACGCGCTCCTGAAATGATGCGGCCGGTCAGCCTCGAACCGGGTATCGCCAAATATGCTGAGGGCTCGTGCCTTGCCAAATTCGGCGACACACAGGTGCTGTGCGCTGCGACCGTCGAGGAGCGGGTGCCGCCGTTTCTGCGCAATACTGGGAGAGGCTGGGTCACTGCGGAATATGGCATGCTGCCGCGTTCCACGTTGACACGGACCGAGCGTGAGGCAGCACGCGGCCGGCAAAGCGGACGCACGCAGGAAATCCAGCGGCTGATCGGGCGCAGCTTGCGAGCAATTACCGATCTCGTCGCCCTCGGCGAGCGCCAGATCCGCATCGACTGCGACGTACTACAGGCTGATGGCGGCACCCGTACCGCCGCCGTGACCGGCAGCTATATTGCATTGCACAAAGCGCTGAGCGGTCTTGTCGCCTCTGGCCAATTGCCGGTCTTGCCGCTGCGCGACAGTGTTGCCGCAGTCTCCTGCGGCGTCGTCGGCTCTGCCGCGGTGCTCGATCTCGACTATGCGGAAGATTCGCAGGCAATGACCGATGCAAATTTTGTGCTGACCGGCCGCAGCGCGATCGTTGAGATCCAAGCAACTGCCGAGGGGGCCCCGTTTGACGAAGCGTTGTTCGCCGAGATGCTGCGCCTCGCCCGCGCCGGGATCCGTGATCTGACCCGTCGCCAATGGCAAGCGCTTGGCCTCGGAGCCGGCTGATGCCGCGTCGTTTCCAGGGCGACCGGCTGGTCATCGCCAGTCACAATTCCGGCAAAGTCGAGGAGATCGCGGCGTTGTTGGCGCCATTTGCGATTGAGACGGTTGCGGCTGGCCAGCTTGGGCTGCCCGAACCCGAAGAGACCGGCGAAAGCTTTGAGGCGAACGCCGCGCTGAAGGCGCTCGCCGCGGCCGATGCTAGCGGATTGCCGGCGCTCGCCGACGATTCCGGCTTGGTCGTTCCGGCGCTGGGCGGCGCTCCGGGTATCTATTCTGCGCGCTGGGCCGGGCCTGCCAAGGATTTCAGCATGGCGATGGCGCGTGTCGAGCGCGAACTCGGCGATCGGGAGCGCAGCGCTCTGTTTGTCGCAGCGTTGGGATTGGCCTGGCCGGATCGCCATCTCGAAGTCTTTCGCGGTGAAGTTCGCGGTCGGCTTGTCTGGCCGCCCCGCGGCGAGCGCGGGTTTGGTTACGACCCGATGTTCCTACCTGACGGCAGCAGCCTGACTTTTGGCGAGATCGACCCCGCCGAAAAGCACAAGATCAGTCATCGTGCTCGCGCCTTTGCCAAGCTCGTCGCGGCATGTTTAGCCGACCGTTAGATGACTGCGCCAGAGCCGCTTGCCGTATATGTCCATTGGCCGTTCTGTCGGTCGAAATGCCCGTACTGCGACTTTAATAGTCATGTTCGTGACCATGTCGATGCCAGGCGCTGGACCGCCGCATTGCTCGCCGATCTCGACCATCTGGCCGGCCTCGTGCCGGAACGCATCGTCGGCTCGGTGTTCTTTGGCGGCGGCACACCATCGCTGATGCCGCCCGAAACGGTTGCGGCCGTGTTGGACCGGGTGCGCGCTCAATGGGGGGTTGCCGCCGATGTCGAAATCACCCTCGAAGCCAACCCGAACTCTGCCGAAGCCGGTCGTTTCCGGATGTTCGCTGCGGCAGGGGTCAACCGCTTGTCGCTGGGGGTCCAATCGCTCGAACCTGCGGCGCTGCAGTTTCTCGGCCGCGCCCATGATCGGAATGAGGCGATCGCTGCGATCGAGATGGCGGGTCGGAGCTTCTCGCGATTTTC
>JAFAOB010000325.1 GCA_019238055.1 Alphaproteobacteria bacterium | reverse complement strand
TGAACCAGAACGGTTGGGTTTTTCGGTGACGTCTTGAAGGCGGCTTCGGCGACGTTGAAGACCGCCTCGCGCTCCCCGGGCTTGGCCAGACGGACGACCATTTGCCCGGCGCTAACAACCTGCCCCGCATCGGCGCCGACCGCGGTGATGACTCCATCATTATCGGCCTTGAGTTCCGTGTAGCCGAGATTTTCGCTCGCCTGAACCTGCTTGGCACGGGCCGCGTTGAGCTGCGCTTCGGCGGTCTTGAAGCTCTTGAGCGCCAGATCGTATTTGACCTGCGTCGTATGCCCGTTTTTCAACAATTCCCGCTGGCGCGCTTCTTGCGCCTGACTGCGCGTCACCTCGGCCTGTGCGGCCGCGACTTCGGATTTTGCGACTTCGAGATCTTGGCGGAATTGCTGTGGGTCGAGCCGGGCGATCAAGTCATCTTTCTTTACCTCCGTTCCGACATCGACCGGACGTTGGAGAATTTTGCCACTGACCCGAAACCCGATATCGGCCTGGTAGCGCGGCTGAATCTCGCCGGTCAGCGACAGCGTGTCGCCCGACTCCTGGAATTCGACCGCTACAGTGCGCACCGGGCGGATCGCCGCGGCTGCGGCTTTCTCCTCTTTGTTGCAAGCGGACAAAGCCACCACCAGGGCGAATGCCGCTCCGACCGCTCCCCACCGCACCGGCCACGGTAGCGTCTCATGGAGTTGACTGATCGATCTTGACCGATTGAGCATTTGAACACCTCCAGCGGCGAAGCTGGTATAGATATCTCCGTTCCCGGCAATGGACCTGCCCCGCATTTGAGTGATCCATTGCTGTGCGGATGGATCAGAAGAATTCGGGATTCTGCGGATTATCGTTCTATGCCGCCGGCTTCAGTGCAGCCGCGACAGGCTGACCTGAGATGGCCGCTCGCCACGCCTGCAGCAGCGTGAACATGATCGCGAGTAGGGTGGGGCCGATGAACAAACCTAAGAAGCCGAACGCGATAAAACCGCCAAACACCCCCAAGATTGTCAACGACATCGGCATCTCGACCCCAAACCCGATCAGCCACGGCTTGAGAACATTGTCGATCATGCTGACGACCACCCCCCAGATGATCATGAATACGCCCCAGGCCTGCTGATCTTGCGCAAACAACCACCAGGCTGCTCCGCCCCAAATCAGCACGATTAGCGGACCACCGATCTGGCTAATCGCCAGCAGCAAGCCGACAAAGCCCAACATGATTGCGCCCGGAACTCCGGCCACAGAGAGGCCGGTGGCGAGCAGAACAGCCTGGATCAGAGCGGTGCCGACCACCCCGTAGGCGACCCCGCGGATCGCCCCGGCGGCGACGTCGAGGGCGTGCTCAGCGATCGGGCCGCCTAGCCGCCGAAGCGCATCGTGAAGGATTGTTACGAGCGCCTCGCCATTGGTCCAGAACATGGTTGCTATGATCAGCGAGAGCAAAATCTGCAGGAGACTATCGGCGAGAGCCCGCGCTGCGCCGATCATCAGATGCTCCAGATCTGCGGTGTAGGGCTCCGCCAATGTCCGCAGGTTGCCCTTGACCGCAATCACCTGATCCCAGCCCGCCGCGAGCTTTCGGCCGACCAAGGGAAGGTTTCGAATCCAGGCCGGCTGTGTCGGCGTCGTTGCGAAATAGGCCTGTATCCGTTGGGTTCCCCGCGCCATTTGATCGGCGAGGTGCGGCGCCACCGCGAGCATCGGCAACACGATCAGCACGAGCGCCACGAGCAGCAGCAGCGAAGCCGCCGCTCCACGCCGGACCCCGCGGCGGATCAGCCACTGACGCGCGGGCCAAGCGGCGGTTGCGAGTGCTGCTCCAAACAAAATCGCGGTCGTGAACGGCTTCACAATCGCCAACACACCAATCAAAAGGCCAACGAACAGAAGCACAAGGATGCTGCGCTCAATCAAGGCCATCCGCGGCCCGCCTTCAGGAGCTCCGGGATGGACTTGTTGACGAAGATCATCAGCCATGTCGGCCATCCTGTGCTTAATCCGGATTTTGCTGAGCGTCCGATACCTGGACCCGGTTGGGTTGGTTGTGCCCCGGAATAATGGAATGGAATCCGCTCGGTCGATGCAGGCTAAACCAGCAGTTTCGTTGGCGACTATGCAAAAATTGGGAATTTTCAGGAGCCGGCAAACCGGGAGTCCAGCCTACGTTGCAAAGTCGTCGACGGAGCCTCGCCATAAATTGCACGATATGTTCTCGTGAGGTGGGCTGTTTTCGCAAAACCAAAACGATATGCGATCTCGGTCACGTTTTCGATATCGGAAGCGGCGTGGAGCAGAGCATTGCGGACTTCTCGCAAGCGCCGCAGCAGCATATATCGGGCCGGGCTCATGCCCAGGAATTGAGCGCAACACGCCCGCAAGGCACGGGCGCTCACTCCGATCAGCTCACATAGTTCGAAGATATTTCGCGGTTGGCCGAGATGTTGCCCCAGAACTCCCTCAAACCTATCCATAAGCGTGGCACAGTGTGGCACTGGTAATATCTCGGCGCGCGTTTTGGCGGTTGTCAAACACGCGACCAGCACCTCGATTAATTCCTGCTCAATCGCGCGCGAGACCTGCGGATGGGACAGCATCCTGGCTTTTGTTTCGGCGAGACGACATGCTTGCGCATGCAGGCGCCGTAGACGCGCCGCGAGGCGCGGGGTCAGCTGCAGTATTGGGCCTCCCGCCGGCAGAGAATGCGACGCTCCGGAGAGAACCCGGCTATAGCGCTCGAGCTGTGCCGGCTCAACCGCGATCACATTCCATACAAAGGATTGCGGGATCGACTGGTGCAGCCGCTCGCCGCGGCGGTGGAAAATGATATCGTCCGGGTGCAATTCAGCGCCGCGGCATACCGGCAATGATGTCGGATACGCCGGAAACGTGACGAAGACAAGACCTGGTGCCAAATGCAGATAAGCCGCGCGCGCAACATCTTCCTCACAGCGCAATAGCTGCAAATAATGCAGTTCCGCCCAGGTGAGCCGGGCGCTAAATTTGCCGCGGAAAACAATAATCGCTTCGATCTGCATCTGGCGCAAGGCTGCTTCGTAATGAGCGGCATCGACGAATGTGCTCGTGCCGCCTCCCGGCATCTTTCTTCTCTCTGTGATGAAGAATCATAAGCCCGACAAATTCCACGGGTAGAATGGGTCGCGTGGCTGTGTCGGACTATGCAGATTTTAGGGAATTTGCAGATCCGTCTGGTTGCTTGTGTCGTAGTGCCCGGCTTCAACGGGCCGCCGCAACGCAGCTGATGGCGATTCTCCAAACAACGAACGATACGCAACCGAAAACCGGCCCAATTCCCAAAACCCGTAATTGGTGGCGATCTCGGTGACTGTCGTGCCGTGTGGGTTGGCGGTCTGAAGCGCTCGCCGCGCCAGGTTCATCCGCCGCATCCACAGATATCGCTTCGGGCCCATGCCTAGATACTCCAGGCAGCAGTCACGCAAGGTCCAATAGGAGACACCGGCCGCTTCGCAAAGGTCAGCCATATACAGGGCTTCCTCGGAGTGTGTACTCAGCGTCTCTTCCAGGCGGTGCATTACTGTTGCGCGCTGACGGTGAACATTGCGCTCGCGCTCGGAAGGCCCGCCCTCAACACATAAAACCAATGCCTCCAGCAAAGCCTGTTCCAGCGATCGGGCTACCGCGGGTTTGGCGAGGATATCCGGAGTGATTCTCGCGAGATGGCCCGTCGCTTCGTGCAGCTTTATGAGGCGCGACAAGGACGATGCCGGAGGCCTCAGCCGGCGCATAAAATTCGGCGGGCTCAGTTCGCGACCGATGATTGCCCTGCTGGCGATGGCGAGATCTTCGGGGGTCACAGACATCGTGGCCCAGCCGGTCCCCTCTGAGGATCGCAGGTAATAGGGCCAACCCAGCCCAAACATCACAATCTGCTCTTGGGATGCCTCAATCCCGTTGGCGAGCATCGCTTGGTCAGGATCGGTCGGGAAAAGGATCAGCGACCGCGCGCCACTGGGTGTCACCCGCATGATCCGAGGCAACTTTTCATCAAAGCGATGCATCCACAACCGATGCAAATCGATGCGGGTTGCCTCGGCATGGAAGTTGCCCCGCCGGATGACGACGCCGTCCACCTGCAGGTTTCGGATTCCCCCGAAATAGGCGTCCGGGTCGGTAAACGTGCGCACGGCGCTCGACGGCATCCCCACCTCCGTGAGCCAACTCGTTCGCGATGCGATAAAACAACCTGACCCATCGCAGGCTTGATCTCGATCAATTGTCAACGGAAAACGTATTCGATACTACGCCGCGGCATTGAAACATAACCTTCACAAAATTCGACGTTGCGAGAATATCGCACTTACGCGGACCCTCTTTGGCAGGCACAATCAAATGTGAGTCGAAGTCTTCTGCAAAAACCCAAAAAATGCATAGGCACGCCGGGCCACCGGTGATCTGGTTACCGAGTGCGATCACACCGCCGGTGAAAGGTGTTCGTATGCCGACCGGAGTCCCCAGCCGATAAATTTTGGTGCGCCGCTCGATGCCGCGTGCAGTCAATCACCCAACCACGGATTTAATTGATACTCACAAATTTGAAGGAGCCTGTGATGTCTGAGAAAATGCAGAGAGAAAAGTCGCTCAAATCCGCAGGGTTGTTCTCACCTTGGGAATTCTTCGGGATAGACAGTGCGATCGAATACTGGCTCGATGGGTGGCAACGTTCTATTCTGTTATTGGATGTGCTGCGGCAACGCGGCAACAACTATCGCGAGCACAACGCGCGGACAGCGCCGCATGTGTTGAGCTTCGGCGCCGAATTGGTGCTCGATGGGCGGACATTGGCGCGGCCGGTCAATTACGCGCTCGTGCGCATCGTGCCGCTCGAAGGAACAGCTACCGATCCCAAAAAGCGGCCGTTCGTCGTCTTTGATCCGCGTGCCGGGCATGGCCCAGGGATCGGCGGCATGAAGCACGACAGCGAAATCGGGGTGGCCCTCAAGGGCGGCCACCCCTGCTACTTTGTCGGCTTTCTGCCCGAGCCGATGCCTGGCCAGACGATCGAGGACGTCTGCGAGGCTGAGGCGCGGTTTGTCGCGGAAGTCGCCGCCCGTCATGCCGATGCTGACGGCAAACCGTGTCTGATCGGCAATTGCCAGGCCGGCTGGCAGATCATGATGATGGCGGCGGTCCATCCCGATCTCGTCGGCCCCATCATGCTCGCCGGCTCGCCGCTTTCATATTGGGACGGCGTGCACGGCAAAAACCCGATGCGCTATCTCGGTGGATTGCTGGGCGGGACGTGGCTGACCTCGCTCGCCGGCGACCTCGGCAACGGC
>JAFAOB010000302.1 GCA_019238055.1 Alphaproteobacteria bacterium | reverse complement strand
CGCAGATAACGGGCCGGACTCCGTGGCTGTCATAAAACTGCAGCATAAACGTCATAAAAGCTTGTTGCTGAGTGGTTAATAAAGGCCTTCCCTCCTAGCTTAGGAGCGCATCGTGAGCCTATATCGCACGCTTCTTCTCGGCGTCGTTGCCGCCGCGGCATTCGGGTTGGTTGCCCAGGCCGCCGAGATATCCGGCGCCGGCGCGACCTTCCCGTATCCGATCTACGCCAAATGGGCTGCGGCCTACGCCCAGAAGACCGGCGTAAGGTTGAATTATCAATCGATCGGTTCGGGCGGCGGCATCGCGCAAATCAATGCCGGAACCGTCGATTTTGGCGCCTCCGACATGCCGTTGAAGCCGGATGTGCTTGAAAAGGACGGACTGACGCAATTCCCACCGGTAATCGGCGGCGAGGTCATGGTGGTGAACCTTCCCGGGATCAAGCCGGGTGAGATGACGCTCGACGGCCTAACGATTGCCGATATCTATCTGGGCAAAATCACCAAATGGGACGATCCGGCGAT
The DNA here is from genome assembly GCA_019238055.1 of Alphaproteobacteria bacterium. Lineage (GTDB taxonomy): Bacteria > Pseudomonadota > Alphaproteobacteria > ATCC43930 > CGMCC-115725 > AP-15. Next base: position 2,063 of record JAFAOB010000302.1, on the reverse strand, counting down.
TGCCAAGCTCAATCCCGGGCTCAAATTGCCGTCGACCGCGATTGCGGTGGTTCATCGCTCCGACGGCTCGGGCACAACTTTCATTTTCACTAACTATCTCTCGAAGGTGAGCCCGGACTGGAAGTCGCAGGTCGGCGAGGGCACCTCGGTGCAATGGCCGGTCGGGCTTGGCGGCAAGGGCAATGAGGGTGTGTCGGCGATCGCCTCCCGGACCTTGGGCGGGATCGGCTATGTCGAATACGCCTATGCACTGCAGAACAAGCTCACACATACCAAGCTGATCAACAGTGAAGGTACTGTATTAGAGCCCGGTCTGGAGGTGTTTCAGAACGCCGCGGCCAACGCCGATTGGAAGTCGGCCCCAGGATTCTATCTGATCCTGACCAATCAGCCCGGGAAGAACACCTGGCCGATCACCGGCGCGACGTTCATCCTGATGCACAAAAAACAAGGCAACCCGGAGCGGGCGCGACAGGTTCTCGATTTCTTTGCCTGGGCCTACCGGTACGGCGGTGAGATGGCGAAATCCTTACAATATGTGCCAATGCCGCCGAACGCCGTGGCGATTTTCGAGGCCAGCTGGAAGCAGATTGTCGGATCCGACGGCAAGCCTGTATGGGGCGGGCATCCGTCCTGATCGGGTAGGTGGCTGGGGACGATTGCGTGAAACGACCGCCCCTAAACCCGTACATCTTACACGGGCAACGCGACGGAGGCGTATCGTGACGGCTGAGACCGTTAGGGTCACGCGAGTCAGCGCCGAAAGGGGTCGCGCAGGGGCGATCGGCGACAGCGTCTTTCGCGCGCTGACTTTTTTGTTCGCCTTGCTCGTGCTCCTCATTCTCGGGGGGGTCATCGTTTCGCTGATCGCTGGAGCATGGCCGGCACTGCGGACCTTTGGTTTCTTCAGGTTTGTTGCGTCTGAAGTCTGGAACCCGGTCACACAGCAATTCGGCGCGCTGGCGGCGATCTATGGGACGCTCGTTACCTCCGCGATCGCGATGCTGATCGGCATCCCGGTGGCATTTGGGGTTGCGGTCTTCATCACCGAGATCTCGCCGATCTGGCTGAAGCGGCCACTGGCGACAATGATCGAATTGCTGGCGGCGATTCCCAGCATAATCTATGGCATCTGGGGTCTGTTTGTTTTTGCGCCCTTCATTCAGCAATACGTCCAGCCAGCAATCATCGACTCGCTGGGCAACATACCCGGGGTCGGCGCACTGTTTGCCGGTCCGCCGCTCGGTATCGGCATTCTGACTGCGGGCTTTATTCTGGCGATCATGGTGTTGCCGTTTATCTCGGCGATCATGCGCGACGTGTTCGAGACCGTGCCGCCGATGCTGAAGGAAAGCGCCTACGGCCTGGGTGCGACCCGTACTGAGGTTGTGTGGCAGGTTGTGCTGCCGTTCACGCGAATCGGCGTTGTTGGCGGCATCATGCTGGGGCTAGGCCGCGCCCTGGGCGAGACCATGGCTGTCACTTTTGTGATCGGCAACGCGCACCGCATCAGCGCCTCGATCCTGCAGCCGGGAACGACAATCTCCGCATCGCTGGCGAATGAATTTACCGAGGCGTTTGGCGATCTCTACCGGTCGTCGCTGATCGCACTCGGCCTCATCCTGTTCATCATTACCTTTATCGTTCTCGCTATTGCCAAGATGATGCTGTTGCGGTTGCAGAAGCAGGCGGGAGGCTGAGCTATGGGAATCTATGCTCGCCGGCGGTTCACCAACGCGCTGGTCATGACGTTGTCGACTGCCGCGACCGCGTTTGGTTTGGTATGGCTTGTCTTGGTCCTGTGGACGCTGCTCTATGAGGGCTTTTCGGCGATCGGTCCGACGCTGTTCACGCAGATGACGCCGCCGCCCGGCAGCAGCGGCGGGCTGTTGAACGCGATCTTCGGCAGCGTTGTAATGACCGTGGTTGCGACATTGATCGGAACCCCGACGGGTATGCTCGCCGGCACCTTTCTCGCCGAATACAGCCGCCGCAGCCGGTTTGGCGAGGTCGTCCGGTTTATCAATGACATCCTGCTGAGTGCGCCGTCAATCATTGTCGGA
>JAFAOB010000282.1 GCA_019238055.1 Alphaproteobacteria bacterium | reverse complement strand
CCATGTCGGCAACCGGATCCGGATGCGCCGTCTGCTTCTCGGCATGAACCAGGAGACGTTGGCGAACGCTCTCGGCCTGACATTTCAGCAGGTGCAGAAATATGAGGGGGGCGCCAATCGGGTCAGCGCGTCGCGCTTGTCGGCGATAGCCGAGATCCTGGGCGTGCCCATTTCGTATTTCTTTGGCGATCTGCGTCAGGATGATGCCGAAATAAGCGCCGAGGACCAGCGCTGGCGCGAATACCTGCAGAGGCCGGAAACGATCGAATTCATCCGGCTTTACTACGCGATCTCAGATCCCCGTACGCGTCAGAAATTTCTCGAAATGACCAAAACCTTAGCCGAAGCGGGGTCGGCGTCCGATCCGCGCGAGGAATGAGCAAGGCCGCTCAAGCCCACGGTATACACCTACCGCTCTGCACCAGTTGAACCAGGGATACCTGTGCAAAAGGCCCGCCGAGCAACCCCGGGCCTGCCGGGGCCAACCTCATCGCAAAGGAACGATACCAATCCTCCGCCATACCGTCATTGGCGACACTAAGGCTGCCCAAGAGCCGCGGCGGGACTTGATCAAACATTGGGGCTTTGTGTTCCCAGAGCCTGATGGACAATGAGTTGGCGCCGAAGAGATATATATATATCCATTTCTGCTGTTTAACGCTTGAGGTTGGTCCAATGCACGACTAGGTGCAGGGACAAGCCAGAGCGCTCCTATTTGAGAACCGTTGGTCGAGAACGTAACGGGGGCTTCGGAGATGCTTGTCTATCGGCTGGGCTGTCGGTCGGTTCGTGGCAGCATCGCCACAGCTGCGCATTCGGTAGAGCCGCTTGTAGTACCAATTACATGAAACGACTGTCCGGCTACTCGAATATCGGAGAACCACATGTTCTTGCGTGGTAGGTTTACCAAGCCACTCGATGGACGTACATTCTATGATCAATTCGAGATGATTGTTTCGGCAATCGTCATTTTCCTGATTTCCACAGTCATCGTTTATACGACCATACTCGCAGGAATCAAGTTGGCACAAGATTTCTTGTCTGGCATCACTTTTATGGATGCTGGGTTATTTAAAGACACCTTTGGAATGATCTTAACGATTTTAATATTACTAGAATTCAATCATTCGATCATTTCGGCGTTGCGGCAACGAGCCGGGGCGATGCAAGTCAGCATTATTGTGCTGATCTCCATTACCGTGATTGCGCGGAAACTTATTTTATTGGATTACACATCTGTGAGCCTTGAAACCTTGCTCGGACTAGGGGGTCTGGCACTCGCACTTGGGGCACTTTATTGGCTGATTACCAGCGTCGAGCGGCGCCGGCGACCTCCTCTGCCAAAGGATCGAGTGCCATCCTAACACTCGCCAATAGCGGCCGACGAGGAAGTAGCGGGCAACGAACACCCGGTTTTGCCGGATTGTTATCTCCTTTTCTAATTTGAGTACGCTATCCCTGCGCCTCTATTGTCAGGGAACGCGGATGATATCGCCAGGCTCAATCGGTGTCAAAGGATCTGCCCTATAGTCCTCGCCATTCCGGGTAATAATTGCGTAATTCTGATTCGCTCTACGAGTATAGCCACCCGCAGCCGCAGCTGCAGTAAGTACTTTCATGCCGCTGACGTAGGGATAAGCGCCTTGCCCCCCAACTTCACCTAGGATGAAGTACGGTCTATAGTCCAATAACACGACAGTGATGCGGGGTTGTTTGAGGTAGTGGCCCGCCATCAATTTCTTGTCGATCTCGTTTTCCAGCTGGTTTAGGGTGAGGCCTGTTGCCGGTACCTCGCCGATCAGCAACATCTTGATCGTCCCGTCGTCTTGAACCAAGTATTGGCCGGTCAGTTCGTCAGCACCTATTGCCTTGATCTCAAGTTCGTCTCCTGCACCGAGGCGATAGGGCGCGGGCTTGTCGGGAAGGGTTGGCAGGTGGCTACAGGCTGCCAAGGGCACGAGGGCAGTCAGGGTTACCAAGATTGCGCGAAGGCACGATGTCATGTTTGTGCACCTCTTTAATCCGGCGCTGCACGAATATGAAATCCTTTAAGAGACCTTTGCCTATATCGAGCGACTAGGCCAGCAGCAAGCCGATATCGACAAGATCCTCCACCACAACTCACAGCGGCTCTTCGGCTTCGCGCATTGATGAGGTGATTTTTGTTAGGCCGCCGATGCGCGCAAGCGGGACTCGGCGAGTGCCGCCTCGATGAGGCGTCGCAATTCGCCTGGGGTGAAGGGCTTTCGAATTAAGCAATGGCCGTCGCTGATCAGTCCCACAGGGGCGGAATACCCTGAAATGAAGATGATAGGCAGGTGCGGATACAGCTCCTCAACACGCCGAACAAGTTCAGGGCCGCTGATCGGCGCCATCACAACATCAGTCAGTAGTAAATCGATTGATTGATTGCTGTCGAGCAGCGCGAGTGCCGCCGCCCCGCTTTCCGCCTGTAGCACCGAATAACCAATATTCTTCAGAATTGCAGCGGTGGTGCTGAGTACGGCACTGTCGTCGTCGACGACCAGCACGACAGCTTCGCCTGACTTGACCTCGACAACTTCCTCGGGCGGTTTCAATGCAGAACCCACCGGCGCCCGGGCCCTGGGCAAATAGACGCTGACCGCGGTACCCTTGCCCGGCGTGCTGTCGATCTCTACGCCGCCGCCGGATTGACGCGCAGTACCAAAAACTTGTGACAGACCAAGCCCCGACCCGCTGCCGGGCGGTTTGGTCGTAAAGAACGGTTCGAACGCTCTGGCCTGGACCTCGGGAGCCATGCCGACACCGGTATCGCGCACAGTGACAACGACATAATCGCCTTCTGGGGGATCTTCGGCATGCATCGTCGGACCGCGACGCGTGTTGTCCGTCTCGATCGTGACGACACCTCCATCGGGCATCGCATCGCGGGCATTGATCACCAGGTTCAGGACCAGCAGTTCGAACTGGGTTGGATCGATCATCGCGGGCCACAGCTCGGTCTGTTGCCGGATTTCGATCTTCATCCGCGGCCCGAGCGCGCTGTGCAGCAACCCGTTCATTCTTGCAATTGCGGCGTTCAAATCCACCGCACGCGGCGACAATGGCTGGCGGCGGGCAAAGGCCAATAGCCCACTGGTCAGTGCCGCGCCACGCTCGGCAGCCACGCGCATGGCTTCCAGACGTTCGACGGTTTCCGAATCAACGGCCGTCTTGCTGATCAACTCGATATTGCCGATCACCACTGTCAGCAGATTATTAAAATCATGTGCAACGCCACCCGTCAGCTGCCCCATAGCTTCGATCCGCTGAGCCTGCTGAAGCGCCGCTTCCGCGCGCTCCCGCTCAACCATTTGCTCGAGCAAGCGCTGCTGTGCCGCCTCGGCGCTTTCCCTGGCAACCCGGGATTCGACCAGCAGCCGATCGACCTCGCGTGAGCGTCGCGCCAAAGCGAGCAGCAAAGAGACGATAACGGCCGATGCGCCGAAGGCGATCAGCGAAAATGTCCAGACCTGCCGCCGCCACGGTGCCAGCACCCGGTCCTGTGCGACCGAGACACTCACCGCCAGCGGGAATGCTTTCAAAGCACGGATCGCTAAGATCCGGTGCGCGCCATCTATCGGGCTGTCCATAACGATAGTGCCGGCCATGCCGTGTGCCAAGATCTCCTTGAATGGCGGCAGATCGGCATAGCTCTCCCCGACAATGACATCGTTTGGGGGTAGCGGGCCAACACGGTACCATCGCGCAGGAACAGCAAGATCGCACCGGCTTCACTCAGTTCGACTGCGCGATAAAAATCCTCAAAATAGGAGAGGTTCAAAAAAGCGAGTGCTGCCCCCTCATATTTGCCATCGGAACCCAGGATTGGCCGTAGCATAAGCGCCGTCCATTTCCCGCTGTGGTCTCGAAACGGCTTGCTGAATTGCAATCCGGGATTTGGATGGGAGCTTGCCGCCTGCGCCGCAATCAGCGCACGTGCCGCCGGCGCCAGCGGGTTCGGTGCGCCGCCCCGTGATGAATACAGCACGACCCCGTGAGCATCGGCGATGGCAATTTCACTGACCTGCCGCAGCCCCGCGATGCGCCGCGCCAATCTTTGCTGAAGATTGGCAGTTGCAGCCGAGGGGGGCGCGCTTTCCTCCTGCAACGTCCGGATCGCGCTGAGCAGGATAAGATCGATGGTTTCGACCGCACGCCCGGTCTGCTCGGCGAACACCATGTCAAGCCGTGACATCTGCTGCTCAGTCTCGGATATCATCAATGCACGGCTCGCAAGGAGCCGGTGAGTGGTGCCCGCGACGATCAGCATAACGGCAAACACCGCAAACACTTGCAACCACCGGCTGATCGAAAACCGGCTCCACCACGGGGACACGGTTGGGTCGGCACTCATCGGAACTCTCCACGGCCCGACTCTATGGCAGGTCAGGATTGGATGATGTCGTGGAAATCGCGCGCCACACTTTCTCCGGTGTCGCCGGTGGCGCGATCGGATGGGCGCCAATCTGTGAAAGCGCGTCGTTGACGGCGTTGACGACAGCCGGGATGGCGCCCAACGTGCCGGCCTCGCCGACACCCTTGACACCGAGCGGGTTGCGGCCGGTCAGGGTCGGGTTGTTGGCCAGCACGAAGCCGCAGAAATCATCGGCGCGCGGCATCGCATAATCTTGAAATGAGCCGGTCAGCAGCTGGCCGCTATCGGGATCGTAAACCAAATCCTCGAGCAACGCTTGCCCAACGCCTTGGGCGATGCCGCCATGGATCTGGCCTTCACACAATAACGGGTTGAGCACGCGGCCGACATCGTCGACCGCCGTATAGCGGGTCAAATGGACAACCCCTGTCTCTTCGTCGATCTCCACCTCGCAAAGATGCGCGCCGCTTGGAAAGGTTGCCGAGCCGGCCGGACCCCAATTCGCTCGTTCGGTAAAGCCCGGTTCGATGTCGTTTGGCAAAAATCCCGTATCGAACGCCCGGCGTGCGACCTCGGCGAGGCCAACCGAGCGGTCGGTGCCGGCGATTGTGAAGCGGCCTTTCTCGAACACGATGTCGCCGGTCGCGGCCTCCATCATATGGCCGGCAATGCGGCGTCCTTTCTCGATCAGCCGATCCGCGGCGACAACGATTGCCGAGCCGGCGAGCTGTGCCGAACGCGAGCCAAAGGTGCCGACCCCCATGGTTACCAGGTCGCTGTCGCCATAGCGGTAGCGGATCAACTCGGCATCGATCCCAAGCCTCTCCGAGAGAATTTGCTTGAACGTCGTGCCGTGACCTTGCCCATGATCCATGCTGCCGGTCATCAGGACGATGCCGCCCGAGGGGTCAAAGCGGATTTCGGCATGCTCATAGTCGCGGCCACCGGTGGCGGCAACGGCCGTTGCCACCCCAACCCCCAACAATTTGCCTTGCCTTTTTGCAGCCTCGCGCCGTGACGCCCGTTCACCGTAGCAAGCAAGCGTCAAGCAAGCGTCCAGGTTTTTTACAAAATCGCCCGAATCATAAGTCTGCTGCAACACCGTCGTAAACGGCATCGCCGACGCCGGGATCGTATTGCGGCGGCGCAATTCAACGGGCTCAATTCCTAATTCGCGTGCCGCCTTGTCAATGATGGTTTCGGTCACGTAGATCGGCTCGGGCCGGCTGCCACCGCGGTAAGGGGCAATCGACATCGTATTGGTCAGTGCGGCGACGACGCGGGCGTAAACCGCCGGGATGGCATATGTGTTGACAAGGCAACCGAGCCCGATTGTCAGCGGAATGGTTGGCCGATCGGTTGTGTAATAGGCGCCGATTGCCGCTTGCCACTGCGCACGCAAGCCAAGAAACCGGCCATCCTTGTCGAGCGCCAGTTCGGTCGCGACCACGCTGCCGCGACCCTGCTCGTCGCTCGCCAAGCCTTCGCTGCGCTCGGCAATCCAGCGCACACGCCTCCCGGTGATCTCCGCTGCCCATAAGGCCAGCGCATATTCCAGATAGCAGCCGCCTTTCATGCCAAAGCCGCCGCCCATCGTGTCGCAGATGACCCGCACCTGATGATGCGGCAGGCGGAAGATCTGTCCTGCCAGCGCGGCACGGATTTGATGCACCGATTGTACGGTGCAGCGGATCACATAGCGGTCCTCGTCGGCATCGTACTGCCCCAGGCAGCCGCGTGGTTCCATGCTGTTGGCGGTGATGCGGTTGACGGCGACGCGGTGCGTGACGATGT
>JAFAOB010000182.1 GCA_019238055.1 Alphaproteobacteria bacterium | reverse complement strand
GCCAGGATCCAGCGCTCGACGCCGAGCACGGCGACTTCGACCCCCGCTTTCGCGAGGGCAGGTTCTTGGCCTTGTCGCGCGGCCGCCGCGGTTGGGCGGGCAGGATCGCGGTGCGGTAATGCGTCACCAGATCGAGAGAGGTGCGGTCGAGGCCGGGCTCGTACCAGTTGGCGCGATCAACCCCGACCTTCGGGTGTCGGGAACAAGCTGGGCCGGCACCCCGCCGCCGCAGCGCGCTCTAAGGTCAGCACCACAGTGCTGCGCGCCAGGTTCAGCAACCGGGCGATCTGCCGGTCGCTCGCACCGCCATGCTTCAGGCGCAAAATCTCGCATACGCGTCGCATTGACACTCTCTCGGCTGGCATCGCTCCCCCCGCTCGTCGTTCCTAACGAGCAAAGGGCCGCGCATCGCCCAGTGGTCGAGCGCTTGCCACCCCTTCCTGGGGTGGCCGACTTCAAATCGGAATGGCCGAGATCAAATCGGAATCAGTGGCCGACTTCGCTCGGAGCCGCATCCCGCAGCGGCGCACGGCGTCGCTGGTTTGGCTATCGCCTGGACGGTGTTGGGTATCGGCATCGCCATGGGGCTTTACGATCCAGCCTTTGCAGCCTTGACCTGGCTCTATGGCCGCGAGGCTCGCAGCGCGATTACCGGGATCACCTTGACCGCGGGCTTTGCCAGCACAATCGGCTGGCCATTGAGCTCCTTCGTTCTGCACGCTTGGGGCTGGTGCGCCGCCTGCCTCGCCTGGGGCGGCATCAAACTCCTGCTCGCGGCCCCGCTGAATTGGCTGACGATACCCCGTTACGGCACTTCAGACCCACTGCCGCAGGCCGTGACAGATTCGCCAGAACCAGAGCCTCCGCATGCGGCGATGCCGATCTTCCTTCTTTTTTACCGCGACTTGGTTCGTGCAGGGAGCGATGGCGGCGCATCTGCCGGGACTGTTGCGGGCCGCGGGTGCGTCGGCGACTGCGGCAGCCGCCGCTGCCGCATTGGTCGGCCCCGCCCAGGTTGCTGCCCGGATCATCGAATTCGGGTTGCTACGCGCGTTTCACCCGCTCTCCCCGGCGCGAATCGCATCGGTGCTGCATCCGATCGGCGCCGCATCGCTGATTCTATTCAGTGCTCCCGGGATCGTGGCGTTCGCCCTGCTGCACGGCGCCGGCAACGGTATGATCACGATCGCCAAAGGCACCTTGCCCCTGGCCCTGTTCGGACCGCGGGGGTATGGCTGCGCAGCGGGATACTTTCCGTGCCCGCCAGGGTCCTGCAATCGGCGGCACCGTTCCTATTTGGCGTGCTGCTCGACCGGATGGGGATAGCAGCGATCGGCTTGTCTGCGGCGTTTTGTTTCTCTGCCTTCGGCTCGCTGTTGATGTTGCGTTCCCGCCCTGCCTGTGCTGGCACTTCCCCGGTCCGCGGCTAGGCGCGAACGGCAGATGATGCAGAGGCGGCCATTCTTTCCCATGGGACAATCGTCAGCCGAGGCCAAAGAGAGCGCCAGCGCTCAATTTTGGCCTCGTAAATAGCGCGTGTTATCTGCTTTTTATTTGGCCGGACGACGAGGCTGAACAGATCGTCGAGGCCAAAGGGTGCGCAGTACTCGAATTCGCCGTATGTCCGGCGCACCCCGATCGCGGTTGCGGTCGTTGGAAACGTGACAATAGCGTCGGTGCTGGAGCGGTAGGGTCTGATCCCATAGCCGAAGCGTTCTTGATACCAAAGATGCACTCGCGCTTCGTTCTTGACATCGAGCTTGATTGGAAGGTGTCGAAATAAATCACGTATGCGCCGCTCATGCCCGGCTTCGGCATCGACTGAAAAATCTCGGCCATCGAAATAAATCAGATCGACATCTTTGATGCCCTGCTCTGCCGGTTGGTCACAACGCAAATTCCAGATGGTTTGAGCGATGCTGCCGGCGACCAGCCAACTGTCGGGCAACGCAATTTCATCGAATCTTTCAAGGATTTCGGCGAGTGACTGGTTTTGCCGCAGATAGGCTTGCAGCTCGGTCACAGACGCTGCATCCATTTGTTTGTCCTTCGAACTGCCGTCACTCCCCTGTCGTCGCCCTCAAAGCTTCAATGCGGCGATCAGTGAGCCGCCAGATGATATCCTGCGGCACTGGCAAAGATAACGTCTCCCGGCGCGGGAGTCCGAGGTAGGCACCTCGGATCAAGCGCCCGGTGAGGCCATGTGAAACCGCGACAACGACACCGTGCACCTCGGCCAGCCATGCCACAACGCGGTTTCGAGCATCATCGTAGAGCTCGCCGTTCGGCGCGCGAAAATACCAGTCGAAGGAGTTGGAGCCGTCGAGCGCTCCCGGCCAACCCGCGTCAATATCCATTTGCGTCAAACCGTCCCAACAACCGATCGTGACTTCGCGGATGCGGGGCTCCTCAATCGACGCGGCTACGGGAGCGTATTTCTGAATGATTTCTGCGGTCGCACACGCGCGCGACCGAGAGGACTAACGTGCATAGCGACCTCGCGATGCCCGTTTAACGTTTGCGCAAGCAGCAATCCAAATCGGCGGGCCTGTTCGCGTCCGTGTTGGGTGAGAGGGGAATCCAGACACCCTTGAAAGCGGCCTTGCGTGTTCCACTCGGTTTCGCCGTGCCGGACCAGGTAAATTTCGGCATCCATCGTCTTGGATCGCTTCCTGAGGGGGGCTAAACGTCAGAGACGATTTCATCGGTTCGACGAGGCGTAAACGAATATCCGGTGTGGCGGGCGAGTATCTAGGGCACCGTCAACTTGGGATCTGCATATCAATCGAAAGCGCACTGGGCTGGCAATGCTCAGCGATACGCATTGATTATGCAGCCATGGCGAGGCCGGTGCTGTC
>JAFAOB010000388.1 GCA_019238055.1 Alphaproteobacteria bacterium | reverse complement strand
CGACAGGGCTGATCTACCCGCCGCAAAGCCGGATACTCGAAGCCTCGCTCCATGTCGCCGAGCGGGTCGCCGCCCATATCTTCGACAACGGGCTCGCCCGTGTTCCGCGGCCGGATAATGTCGGCGCATTGATCCGCGCCCGCGCGTATCGGCCGGTCTACCCCGAATAATGCCGAATGCCGGGATGCTCAATCGGCCGGCGCTAGGCGATGCGGCTGCCACAGATCTACGACCCGCGGTAGAGTCAACACGACGCGGCGTGGTTGTGCTCGGTTTGTTGCGCGCGCTCTATCGCGCCGAACCGGCCCACCGGTGAAGCTGCATTGAGCGCCGCACAACGGCACCGGAAGGAGCAATCATATGAACGACCGAGTCCACCCCGAACTGCACGACCTCCCGATCGGGATTGGCGCCACTGGAATGCGGCGCGAGACCGACTCGATGGGCGAGATCGAGGTGCCGGCCGACCGCTATTGGGGAGCGCAGACACAACGCAGCCTTGTTCATTTCTCGATCGGCGACGACCGCATGCCAAAGCGCGTCTATCACGCTTATGGCCATATCAAGAAAGCGGCGGCGTTGGTCAATGCCGCTGCCGGGCGGGTGCCGCAATGGAAGGCGGACGCGATCGTGCACGCCGCCGATGAGGCGATCGCCGGCAAGCTCGACGAGCACTTTCCGCTCTATGTCTGGCAGACCGGTTCCGGCACGCAGTCGAACATGAATGTCAACGAGGTGTTGTCGAACCGCGCGATCCAATTGCTCGGCGGCAAAATCGGCAGCAAGGAGCCGGTGCATCCGAACGATGACGTCAATATGGGCCAGTCCTCGAACGACACCTTCCCGACCGCGATGCACATCGCCGCGGTCATGGAATTGGAAGAGCATCTATTGCCATATGCCGAGGCATTGGCCGCCGCGATCGAAACCAAGGCCAATCAATGGATGGATGTCGTCAAGACCGGGCGCACCCATCTGATGGATGCCACGCCGTTGACCGTAGGTCAGGAATGGTCGGGCTGGGCGCACCAGATCCGCGACGCACTGGATCGCATCCGCGCTTCCGAGAAGGGGTTGTTCGAATTGGCGGCGGGGGGCACCGCAGTCGGTACCGGGCTCAACGCGCCGCCGAATTTCAGCCGCGACATCGCCGCGAAAATCGCCGAGCTGACCGGCTATCCCTTTGTTACTGCCCCCAATAAATTCGCCGCGCAAGGTTCGCTCGACGCGATGGTCGCGGCAATGGCGGCGGTGCGCGGGCTCGCCGTCGCGCTGATGAAGATCGCCAACGACATGCGCTGGCTGGCTTCCGGGCCGCGCTGCGGGCTCGCCGAGCTGCTGTTGCCGGAGAACGAGCCGGGCTCCTCGATCATGCCGGGCAAGGTCAACCCGACCCAGCAGGAGGCGATGGTCATGGTCTGCATTCAGGTCATCGGCGAGGACAACGCCGTCGCCTTTGCCGGCAGCCAGGGGAATTTCGAGCTCAACACGATGCGCCCGGTCATCATCAACAATTTCCTGCATTCGGCGCGCATCCTCGGCGATGCGTGCGAAAAGCTGCGGCATTTCTCGGTCGAAGGCACAAGACTCAACCGCAAACATATCGACGAGATGGTCGACCGCTCGCTGATGCTGGTGACCGCGCTCAGCCCGGTGATCGGCTATGACAAGGCTTCCGCCATCGCCCACAAGGCCAATGACGAGGATTTGAGTCTGAAGGAGGCGGCGCTCCAATCGGGCGAGATTGAGGAAAAGCGCTTTTACGAGATTGTCGACCCGAAAAGGGTGGTGGGCCATGGCCTCGCCGGCAGCTGATCACTCACAAGCCGACAGAAACCCCGCCTGCAAACGGGTGGCGCGGCGCGCGGGCGGCCGGTAGATTGCGCCGAGCGTGATCAATTAAGGGGACAAAAACATGGCCATCGCCGCAGAATTGCTGACCGGCGCGCTTGCCGGCCTCGCTTTTGTCGGGTGCAATATGGTGCGCGCCCGGCCGGCTCATGCCGCGCAAGGGACCCCACAGACCGGCCGGCGGCGCGAGGTCGTCGTCAACGGCAAGCGGGTCAAGAGCGTCGATATCCACGCGCACACGATCGTGCCGGAGGCGGCGGCGGTCATCAATCACCCGCTCGAAGCGCCGGGCCTGTTATGGTCGAATGTTTCCGACCGCATCGCCGAGATGGATGCCGAAGGGATCGATGTCGAGGCGCTCAGCATCAACCCCTATTGGTATCGCGCCGAGCGCGATGCCGCGGCCGAGCTGATCAAAATCCAGAACGAAAAGCTCGCCGAATTCTGCGCTGCGATGCCGGACCGCTTTGTCGCCTTTGCGACGGTGGCATTGCAGCACCCGCAGCTCGCGGTCGAGCAACTTGAATATGCGATCAAGAATTTGGGATTGCGCGGCCTGTCGATCGGCGGCAGCGTTGCCGGCCAGGAACTGGCCGATCCCAAATTCCACCCGGTCTGGGCCAAAGCCGAAGAACTCGGCATTCTGATCTTTATGCACCCGCTCGGCACAAGGGAGTTGGAGCCGAGCGGCCGGCTCAAGGGCAGCGGTCTCTTGACCAACACGATCGGCAACCCGCTCGAAACCACGATTGCGTTGTCGCATCTGATCTTCGAAGGCACGCTCGACCGTTTTCCCGGGCTCAAGATCTGTGCCGCGCATGGCGGCGGCTTTCTGCCGTCCTACGCCAACCGCTCGGACGCGGTGATCACGACCTTCCCGAACCGCGTCGGCCCGCTGCCAAAGAAAAGGCCGACCCAATACTTGAAAGATGGGCAGCTTTATTTCGACTCGATCATGTTTACCGGCGAGGGGCTGCGCCATCTGATCGCCGAAACCGGTCCGGACAAGGTCGTGATCGGCACCGACTACCCGTTTCCGTGGAACAAGGTGCCGGTCGACCACATCATGTCGACCCCGGGTTTGAGCGACGACGACAAGATCGCAATCCTCGGCGGCACCGCCGCAAAGCTGCTCGGCATCGAGGCCTAGCCAAAGACCCGCTGGTCATATTGGCGGCGGCAATCGGCTGCGGCGGCGCCTGTCGACGCCGCAGCCGGATATGATAGGCGGCGGCGAGTAGCAAATCGGGAACCATGTGCGGCGATCGGGGGAGATCACCGTCTTGGCATTTTCGCAAAGTGCTGTCGGCAGCGGCTCACCCGGTGCGCCGTGATTTCTTTGTCAGTAGAGACCGGGGATCAGCCGCGATGTCCGAGCCCGGTAGGAATCGTACACCGCGCCGAATTGCGAGCGCAGCAGCTTCTCTTCGGCAGAGATACGAGCGAGTAGCGGCGGAAACAGCAGGGCCGCGAGCAGCACGCCGATACCCGAGCGAAAGGCGAGCCCCCACCCCAGCGAGCTGATCAGCAATCCGAGATAACTCGGATGCCGGATCACCCGATAAACCCCGGTCGTGACCAGCCTGTGCCCTGGCTGGATGGCGACGAGCCCGCTGAACCAGTTGCCGAGCACAAAGACGGGCCAGATGCGCAACGCGCCGCCGGCTCCGCGCAGCACCATGGCGAGCCAACGGATTGCGTCTCCGTCGATTGTCCAGATCCCGTTGCGATCGCTCCAAGCCGGTAGGAAGGCGTCGAGCAGCCCGACGATGGCGAAAACCCATATGACCCAACGGTTGCCGCGGTCCTCGCGCACACCGGAGCTCAGATTGCCGCCGGCGAACAGCGCTACAGCGGACAGCACGACGAGCACGAGCGTCAGCGCGATCAGCGCCGGCTGCGAGAAGAAACCGGCGGCTCCGCCCCGCACCGAGCACCGCCAGCCCGGCGCGACAGGTGACATCAGCAAAGCCGCGATGCGCGAACTGAACCAGAAGTTCGATTTGCTGGCATCCGACCACGATAACCCGGTCAATTCGTCTTCCGTCGACGAGCCTCGTAATCTCCTCAGCGAGGTTCAACGCCGCCTCGTAACTGAGGGTCCGCTGCATGCTCAAATTCCCGTCCCGGTCTTGGGCGACCTGCATTGTCAACGACGCGAACGAGATGAAGGCGGTTGGATAAAAATTCCAGACGAGTCACCCGGGTGAGACGTATAGATTGTAACCCGCTCCTGCGATTGAGCCGGCAACGGCTGAAAGCTTTCTGTTCCGCAACAATGATTGTCGAGGTTTTTGAGGTTGCGGAAGTTAGCGGTGGTATTCTGTTTTCCTCAGAGGCTTACCATCCGCGATAGGAAGGACATTGCCGCTGATGCCAAAAACAGGATGGTGGCGCACGGATTTGATCCATGCGCCTAAGTCGAACATCTCAAAGGCCGGGAGTGGTTGGACGGCGCGATGCACGAGGAAAGAGACAACATCAACCGGAGTAACGACGAGCCCGGCAATCCCAGCACAAAGTAAGACACTGGGCAGCCGCCGCCGAGTTTTCTGGGGCTCAGGCGGCGGTGAGTGCTCCGCAACCGCATCGGACGGCGCCTCATCGCGCTGATCGCCTTTGAAACGATCTCGGATGCGACGTCGGCGATGGACGATGTCGTATCCTGGGCTGATTTCGTCGGGGCTGTCGATCGCCGAGTGAGGCGTCCGCAGCGCTGATGTCTTCGCAGCGGCATCGACTGGTTTTCTCGCGATTCGCCGATTGTCGATGGGCTCGCGTGCTCGATGATGGAAATCGCCGGTATCGGGCTCTGAAAATGGGTGCAGGGAAACGGTGCTGATGGGTTGATGCAGCTCACAACGCGCAATCTTGCCGCCCTCCAGAACGATCGAGCGGTCGGCGGCTCGGATCGTTTCGGGCCGGTGCGCAATGATGATCCGGGTCATTTCTGCGGCACTGACGGCGGCATTGACCGCGCGCTCGCGATCGACATCGAGATGGCTTGTCGCTTCGTCGAGCATCAGGATCGCCGGCTGTCGGTAAAGCGCGCGGGCAATCAGCACGCGCTGCTTCTGACCGCCGGAAAGCACTGTGCCCATGTCGCCGATCAGCGTGCCATAACGCATCGGCATCATTTCGATGTCGTCATGCACACAGGCCATTCGAGCGCAATCCTGGATTCGTTCGTGATCAGGATGATCCGCGAAAAAGCAAATATTGTCACCGATCGAGCCCGCAAACAGCTGGTCGTCTTGCATTACGATACCGATCATTGCGCAATAGCGATCGACGCCGATCTCAGTTAGCGGCTGGCCGTTAATCAGGATCTCGCCCGAACTGGATTGCAACAATCCCGCGAGCAATTTGAGCAACGTGGTCTTGCCGCAGCCAGAGGGACCGGCAATCGCGACCGACTCACCGGCCTCGATCCGAAAACTGATGTTATCTATTACCCAACGGTCATTGAAGCTATAGCGGAAGCACAGATTGCGGACCTCGATCGCTGCCGGTCCCGGCAGCCGCGGCATCGGATCCCACACGGCGGTGCGCGGCTCCGGTTCGGTCAACGCAATGTCCGCCAAGCGCTCAGCGTGCAGCCGCAGCATCTTCAGATCGACAACACGGTTGATCAATTCGCTGATCCGCTTGAGGAACTGGTCCTTGTAGGCAATAAAGGCGATCAGCAGGCCGACGGAGAAAGTATTCTCCAGCACCTTTTTGGCGCCCAGCCAGATCACTAGAATGGCAAGCCCGCCGAGCAGCAGCGAATTTGCGTTTTTAAACAGCAATTGCAGCTTTTGGGTATTCAATTGAGCATTGATGGTCTCGACCAGTAAGTTGAGCCAATGCGCTCGACGGTATTCTTTGGCATTGAACAGCTTGATCGTCTTAATGCCGCGCATGGTCTCAAGGAAATGGCTGTCACGGCGGGCCGACCAGACGATCGCTTCGGCTGAAGCCTGACGCAACGGCGTGTAAGTGGCCCAACGCAGAACCCCATAAAGCACCGCCCCGACAACCACGATCGTGGTCAATACCGGTGCAAGAATAAACATCAAAATCAGCGAAATACAGCACATCAGCCCGTCCATGACGGCGAGCACAAGTTCCGTAGTGATTGCCTGCAGGATCGTTTCCTGCGAGCCGAACCGCGACATCACATCGCCCAGATACCGCGACTCGAAATAGCTCGCCGGCAGATTAAGAAGATGTGAAAATAGGTTCGCGCGCGCCTGAACCTTTAGCGAAGCACTGATAACGAGCAATATCCAACCACGCATCGCAGAAATTGCGGTGCTTACCAGCAGCAACAAGGTAAAGCCCAGAACCAGCGTCAGCAAGAGGCTGCGATCAGCAGTTACCAGCGCTTGGTCAATCACCCACCCGAGAAAGAACGGGCTGATCATCGCCAGCAGCTCGATCGCCAAGGCCAAGGTCATCAACTGCAGCAATGACCGCTGGATGCCTACGAGATTACCAAAGAGTGCGCGCATCCGTACTCGCGGCGGACGCTCGGCAATCTTGAACCCTCCGGTGGGGGTAAGCTCTAGGGCGATCCCGGTGAAATGCTTCGAGGCTTCGGACAATGGTAGCCGGCGAGCCCCTGCCGCCGGATCGTGAATGACGATGCCGCTGCGACTTGCATTTTTCAGTACGACGAAGTGGTTGAGATCCCAATGAAGTATGTATGGCGTGTTAAGCAGCGCAAGCTCTTCCAATTCGAGTCGCACCGGGCGCGAGGACATTGCGAGCTGGTCTGCGATCGCGACCAATTCGCGTAATGTCGCGCCTTTCAATGATAGGCCGTAGCGGCGGCGCAAATCGGCAGGCTCGATCGTGTATCCAAAAAAGGTTGCGATCATCGAGAGACATACCAGACCGCACTCGGCCGCCTCGGTTTGCAGGGTCATCGGCAGGCGCCGGCCCCAACCGAAATTCAATGCTCCAAGTGGGCTCATTGCGACCGGCCTCCGGTCAGCGTGTACAGCGGATCAAGCATCCATCCGATTAATGACCGACTTTCTATCAGCACATCCGCCTCGAGTTGCATTCCCGGCTGCAATGCCACCGGTTTGCCATAAGCAGTTGCAGTTTGCTTTGCCAGGCCGACAGTGATACGGTACACCGGTTCGGTAGTGCCATAGAGGCTGGTCAAGCCGGACAATTCCCGGGGCAGTTCGGACGGGCTCAGCGCCGCACGCGAGACAGCGACGACGTGACCTTCATAAAACCCAAATTGCTGATAGGGGAACGCCTGATAGCGCAACAGCACGCGCTGCCCGACTTGGACAAAGCCGATCGCCCGGCTCGGGCTATAGAGCTGGGCCTGCAGTTTTGACCTGGCCGGAACGATGCTCAGCAGCGATACAGTCGTGCTGACGGCCTCGCCGGGGGCTGCCTGGATCGCACTGATCGTGCCGGCTTGCGGTGCTGTAAGCAGGATTTGACGGCGAGACTCGGCTTCTGCCAGCTCCTGGTCCATGGCGGCAAGGTTGCGATCGATTTCACCGAGCTGCATCTGCTGCCGCAACGGCAACTCTCCCAGCTCACCGCGCAATTTCGCCAGCTCCAGATCAATACCTGCGAGCTCGCGCTGATATTCCCTTAGCTTAACGGCTTGATCGAGCCTGTCCTCCTCGGCCGATCGCAGATGCTCCAGGGTCACCAACTGGCGGGCGCGCAGATCTCGCATCTGCTCGAACGTCGTGTCGGCGAATTGCACCCGAGCCTCTTGAATCTCGATCGCGTGCTGCAATTGTTCGCGCTCGGTCGTCATGGCGGCAAGCCTGGTCCTGCCTTCCTCGGTCTGCTGGGTGTCAAGCTGCTGTTGGCGCGCTCGCTCGACAATCAGGCTGTCGTGCCGCTCGCGCAATCGGCTTACGACCTGTTTACGGGTGGCGCCAACCGTCTCGCTCTCGACTTCGGTTGACAGCAGCAGTAATGGCGCGCCGCTGCCGACCTTGTCGCCTTCCTTGACATAGACTTCGGCGACGATACCGGGCCGGGGTGCGATCAGACGAATGAGGCCAAGATCCGGTACGAGCCATCCGTTGATACGGGCCTTATGCGTATAGCTGCCAAACCATAGCAGCGCCAAGACGCTGATTATGGCGAGCGCGCCGAACGCAGTGAACAGCCGGTGCGACGGGCGCGGCGCAAGCACCACTCTGCCGAGCCATTGCGCCTGCTGTCCAACCATAACCTCTCGGCGAAACAGCTCCGCCGAAGTAACCGGGGATCCAGCCGTCCTGGCGAGCTGGCGGGGCGGCGAGACGGCAAGATCAGGTCTATTGCGATCACTCGAAGACGTCAAACTTGCGAACCTCGATCTTGATTTCGACGATCCGTCTCATTCGCCGTACCGGCAAGACCTTGCGGATTTTGGGATCGAAAAAATCCTTTAACAGCGGCGGCCGTTTTTTCCCGAAATAGAAGAACGGCGTCCTGTTGACCGTGCTGCCTGCCGCGACAGCGAGCTCGTCGCGGCGGGTTACCTCCTGAATGATGCAGGGAGCGTGAGTAATTCCTAGCTCGCGCAAGGCGACTGCGCGGTGATAGCCGTTGTTCAACAGAATGCGCTTGCCTTCGTCGCGGATTACATTGAGGAAATTCGATCCGAAACCAACGACAGCACCGATCACCGCGCCGATGCGGCCGTGCGCCTGGTAATCGGTGATTTGGTCGGGCTGAAAGATCGCCGCCTCGAGAAAGCGAAAATCGGCTGATTCAGAAGACACCTGGTAACAGCGTGAGCCGAGCCGCTGGACCTTGACTGCCGGTTCCGGCCGTTCGAGCGGAATGCAAAATCGGAACAGGCTTTTTTGGTCGGGATCTGGTCCCAGTCTCGCCTTCAGCTCGTCGACGAACTCTCGAGTAACATTGGGCTGAAACACCACCAGGTGATCGAGCTCGACCATTGCAAAGGTAATCGGGAGAGTATCGAACGCGCGCCGAAACCAGGGGGCGGCAATAACCTGCTCGGCCAATGGCAAGAGGCTGCGATCGAGTTCTTGGCACTCTACCTGATCGGCAATTCCTGCCTCGCTCTCCTCGAGCTCGTAATAATAATCATTGGCGCGGCGCCACTCATCGGCAAGCGTCCTTGGCGAGAGGTCGGTGCCGCCGACAACCCTGTCACGCACAAACTTTAAAAAATATCCTAGATCCGGTTGCCCGAGCAACCAGAGCTCCTCGCTGCTCTCGCCGAGCCGCCCATCAGCGGCAATCGCCGTGTCATGCACGTCAGTAATCCATAGACCTGAGGCATGCTGACATTAAAGTCAGTCTCCTGATCAATAATATTTAGACTAAATGGGGAGTGGGGCGTTCTTAACCCACAAGAAACGCCCCACTTTAATAAAATTTAACCGTAACGTTTAGTGGTGCGCCTGTTAGTGGTGCGCTTATTAGTATTTTGCTTATTAGTATTTTGTTTGTTAGTGTTTTTGTTCGTATTCTTCTGGCCATAGTCTCCGCCAGAAACGTAGTTCAGTTCGTCTGGTCGCAAATCACGCATTATAGACATCCTCCCTTGGGTTGGTTACTTAGAGAAATAATTTCCCCTCGTTAACCAATTTTAAGATACCCTAAACACTCTTGGAGTGCAACAAAAATGTAATCTAATTATAATCAAATCTTTTCATAATAATCAGAATTAAAATAAATAACTTTGATAATATTTATTAACGTTAATGTTTTTATTAAATGCTATTGTTAACTTAATAAGCCACTAAGATTCCAGGCTCGGCCAAGAATGTAAATTAACCTACTACAGTTGGCGCGGGGTTGGTAAAGTGCAGGTAAAGCCGCGGATCAACGCGATCGCGATGGCGATCCCGCTGGCCGCGACAGGAAGGACTGGACCGTGATCCCGGCCATCTGGCTGAGATCGCTGAGCGTGGTCTCACCGCTATAGGATTGCCAGCTGGTGTTGGAGGCAAAGTTGACCGCGCTATTGAGCGCCAAGGTCGGTTCGACCGCCGCGAAATGTTGCGGATTAAATGGCAACGCTCCCTGCAGACGCAGCAGGCCATACAGAGCTAAAGCCCCAATCGTATTGAACGCGAGCAGCGCCAATGCAGCGCCCGAGCACCGTCGGATCACCAGAAAATACCCGCTTCATATAGCCGCCGAGCGGCCGCACCGTCACGGCGACAAGCGCTGTGAACAGCGCGATCTGCAGCCAGCCTGTGGGCGTCTATGCGATCCTCCTCCAGGGATTGGACGCTGCCCCCGAGCCGGCGGCACAGCCGGACATAAGCCGCGGCGCCCGCGAAGCCCACCACAACCAATGCCGTCATCAACAAATCCAACATATCTCTTCCCGCTGCCTGTGCTGCGCTGGGCCGTGCAATCGTAGTTTGAGAGCAAAAATTCGAGACGGATTTCTGCCCCGTTCCATAAAGACAATGATTGGTCGCCAATCAGTCGGCGCGACAGTGACTTTCTGAAGCGTGCTAAAGGGTGCTCAGCGTTATCGCGGAGCGTTGATCGAGACCAAAGATTTCTCAATGCCAGCAGTCTCCTATGCGCATCCGACGAGCCGCCGGCGCGAAATTTTATGGATCTTTTATGCGGGAGCGCCGTAATCCACCTCGAAACTTAATGCGGGTCCGCCTTTCTATCGACGCGCGAGAGGCGGGCGGCGCGGTCAGACATGCACAAGATATCCGGAGCCGGAATGAGTGGCGTCCCCGGCCGAGCCGCTGGGCGGGTTGGATTTCGCCGATCAGCCGCTGATTGCCGTGCTGCACACGATTTCCGCCGCTCTCGTCGAAGTCTTTGGACCGATGTTGGGGGGACCGATGTTGGGGGGACCGATGTTTTGGGCCGCCTGAGATGGTGTTCCGATTTATGCCAACCAGCGCGGGTCTCGCCCGATCGGGTTGAGTATCGCTGCTTCACCCAAGGTGATCGTCGTGCTTGACTTTCTAATGCTCGTCTATGGCATCGGCTTTTTTGCCGTGTCGATCCTTTATGTGCTCGCCTGCGAGAAGATGTGAGGCGCAATGCTGATCGATTATGTGCTCGGCGGAATCGTGACGATCGTGATCACGGTCTATCTCGTCTACGCGCTGATCAACCCCGAGCGGTTCTAGGAGAAGTGCGGTGACCGCCAATGGATGGATCCAGATCGCGCTGTTCAGCGCGATCGTGATTGCGCTGACCCGGCCGCTCGGCGGCTATATGACGCGCGTCTTTGCTGGTGAGCGGACGTTCTTATGGCCGCTGCTGCGCCCGGTCGAACGTGCTGTTTATTGGTGCTGCGGGGTCGACGAAAAAGAGGAGCAGCACTGGCTGACTTATGGCGTGGCGATTCTGTTCTTTAGCATTGCCGGCTTTGCGACACTCTATGCATTGCAGCGGCTGCAATGGTATCTACCGTTCAATCCGCAGGGTCAGACCGGGGTGGCACCCGATCTCGCCTTCAATACTTCGGTCAGTTTTATTACCAACACCAACTGGCAGGCTTATGGCGGTGAGACGACGATGGGCTATCTGGTGCAGATGGCCGGGCTCACCGTGCACAATTTTGTCTCGGCCGCGACCGGCATTGCGATGGCATTGGCGCTGATCCGCGGGTTTGTGCGGCGCGAGGCAAGAAGTATTGGCAATTTCTGGGTCGATCTGACCCGCTGCACGCTCTATATCCTGCTGCCGATCTCGGTAGTCTTCGCATTGGTGCTGGTCTGGCAGGGGGTGCCACAAAACCTCGGCGCCTATACCGAGGCGACGACGCTCGAAGGCGCAAAACAGATCATCGCGCAAGGCCCGGCCGCCTCTCAGGAGATCATCAAGGAGCTCGGCACCAATGGTGGCGGATTCTTCAATGCCAATTCGGCGCATCCATTCGAGAATCCGAACGCCGTCACCAATCTGATCGAATTGGTTGCGATCTTCGCGATCGGCGCCGGTCTGACCAATGTGCTGGGCCGGATGGTTCGCGACGAGCGCCAGGGCTGGGCGATCTTTGCTGTGATGGGTGTGCTATTCCTCGCCGGCGTGGCCATCTGCTACAATTCTGAAGCGCATGGCAATCCCGCCGTTGCCGCCTATGACATCGATTCGGCACCGAGCGCGGCGCAGGCGGGCGGCAACATGGAGGGCAAGGAGGTCCGCTTTGGCCCGGCGCTGTCGGCGCTGTGGGCCACGGTGACGACCGACACATCGTGCGGTGCGGTCAATTCGATGCATGACAGCTATCTGCCGGTCGGCGGCATGATCCCGCTCGTCAATATGCAGCTTGGCGAGGTCATCTTTGGCGGCGTTGGTTCCGGGCTCTACGGCATCCTCGCCTTTGCGATTGTCGCGATGTTCGTCGCCGGTCTGATGGTTGGGCGCACACCCGAATATCTCGGCAAAAAGCTCGAGGCGAAGGAGGTCAAGATGACCATCCTTGCGTTGCTGAGCTTGCCATTGTCGATCCTCGGCTGGACCGCACTGGCCGTGGTGTTGCCCGCAGGGCTCGGCGGCATCGCCAATGCCGGACCGCATGGCTTCAGCGAGATCCTTTATGCCTATACCGAAGGGACGGCCAATAACGGCAGCGCTTTTGCCGGATTGTCGGCCAATACGCTCTTTTACAACACGACAATTGCGGCCGCGATGCTGATCGGGCGCTTCATCTTTGCGATCCCGATGCTGGCAGTGGCTGGGTCATTGGCGCAGAAGAAATCGCTACCGCCTTCGGCTGGCACCTTCCCGACGCACAGTCCGCAATTTGTCGGATTGCTGGTCGGGGTCATCCTGATCATCGGCGGGTTGATCTATTTTCCCGCCGTCTCGCTCGGACCGGTGACCGAGCAGGTCGCGATGAACCAGGGCAAGCTCTATGCCGGGCCGTAACGGTTCGGTTCTCGAAGGAACAGCACAATGACCGACATCACCCCCATGATCGGCCTGCCGCCGAGCGGGCTCGCCCGGCGCAATCTGCGGCCGATGGCGCTATTCGATCGCTCGCTGATCGTGCCGGCGATCTGGGCGTCATTTCGTAAACTTGACCCGCGAACCCTGGTCAAGAACCCGGTCATGTTCTGCGTCGAGATCGTCTCGGTGCTGACGACAATCTTCTTCTTCCGCGACCTGTTTGGCGGCGCCAGCAAGATCGTCGGCAATAACGCGTTGTTCTCCGGTCAGATCACGATCTGGCTGTGGTTCACGGTGCTGTTTGCAAACTTTGCCGAGGCGGTTGCCGAGGGCCGCGGCAAGGCGCAGGCTGATGCCCTGCGCCGCACCCGCACCGAGACCAAAGCGAAACGGATCGAGGCGGCGCAATCGACTGCGTTTGAGCTTATCGATGCCACCGCCCTCAAAGCCGGTGACCTGGTGCTGGTCGAAACCGGCGACCTGATCCCGAGCGATGGCGAGGTCATCGAGGGTGTGGCCTCGGTCGACGAATCGGCGATCACTGGCGAGTCGGCGCCGGTGATCCGCGAGAGCGGCGGCGACCGCTCGGCCGTTACCGGCGGCACCCGGGTCACCTCGGATTGGCTCAAGATGCGGATCACCGCGGCCCAGGGCTCGACCTTTCTCGACCGGATGATCGCGTTGGTCGAAGGGGCGGTGCGGCAGAAGACGCCAAACGAGATCGCGCTCAACATCCTGCTCGCCGGCATGACGCTGATCTTTGTCTTCGCCACGGTGACAATCCCGAGTTTTGCCGCTTATGCCGGGGGTGCGGTTGCGATCGTCGTATTGGCGGCATTGTTTGTCTGTCTGATCCCGACGACGATCGGGGCGTTGCTGTCGGCGATCGGCATTGCCGGTATGGACCGGCTGGTGCGCTTCAATGTATTGGCGATGTCGGGCCGTGCGGTCGAAGCCGCCGGTGATGTCGATACCTTGCTGCTCGACAAGACCGGGACGATCACCCTGGGCAATCGCCAGGCGACCGAATTCATCGCGCTGCCCGGGGTCGAGGAAAGCGAGCTCGCCGATGCCGCGCAGATCGCCTCGCTGTCCGACGAGACCCCGGAAGGTCGCTCGATCGTCGTCCTCGCCAAGGAAAAATATGGCTTGCGCGGGCGTGAGATGGCCCCACTCGACGCGCGTTTTGTGCCGTTTTCGGCGCAGACCCGGATGAGCGGCATCGATCTCGGCGGGATTGCGATCCGCAAAGGTGCGGTCGACGCCGTTGTCGCCTTCGCGCAAGGCGGCTCGACCGCTCCGCTCTGGCGCGCGGCGGCGGGAGGTGTGCAGGTGGCCTTGCGTGCGGCGCCGGTGTCCGAGGCGGTTCGCCAGATCACCACAATTGCCGAGCGTATTGCGACCCAGGGCGGCACCCCGCTCGCCGTTGCCAAGGACGACCGGTTGCTCGGCATCATCCACCTGAAGGATATCGTCAAGGGCGGCATCCGCGAGCGCTTTGCCGAGTTGCGGCGGATCGGCATCTGCACCGTCATGATTACCGGCGACAATCCATTGACGGCGGCGGCGATCGCCGCCGAAGCCGGGGTCGACGACTTCCTCGCCCAGGCCACCCCCGAGGACAAGCTGGCCTTGATCCGCAAGGAACAGGCAACCGGCAAGCTCGTTGCGATGTGCGGCGACGGCACCAACGACGCGCCGGCCTTGGCGCAATCGGATGTCGGCGTGGCGATGAACACCGGCACAATGGCAGCGCGCGAGGCTGGCAATATGGTCGACCTCGACAGCAATCCGACCAAGCTGATCGAGATCGTCGAGATCGGCAAGCAGTTGCTGATCACCCGCGGCGCCTTGACGACATTCTCGATCGCCAATGACGTCGCCAAGTACTTCGCGATCATCCCGGCGATGTTTGCCGCGTTTTATCCGCAGCTCGGTGTGATCAACATCATGCGGCTGCACAGCCCCGAGAGTGCGATTTTGTCAGCAATCATCTTCAACGCGCTGATCATTGTGGCACTGATCCCGCTGGCATTGCGCGGGGTGCGGTTCCGGCCGATCGGCGCGGCCGCAATCCTGCGCCGCAATCTGATGATTTACGGCGTCGGCGGGCTGATCGTGCCGTTTATCGGCATCAAGGCGATCGATCTCGCCGTCACTGCGCTTGGCCTTGCCTGAAGGGACTGTGATGAAGTGTGCGCTAACCCTCACAGAGGCCCCTCACCCCGGCCCTCTCCCCGCCTGCGGGGAGAGGGAGGGACCCGCGTAGCGGGAGGGTGAGGGGCGGCCGGGGTTGGCAGCCCTAAATGCTCAGGGACACAATCGATGTTGAAGCAAATCCGTCCAGCCATCCTGATGATCGTCGTCATGACGGTGATCACCGGGTTCGTTTATCCGCTCGGCATGACCGGGCTCGCGCAGCTGATCTTCCCGCATCAGGCGAATGGCAGCCTGATCGAGAAAGATGGCAAGGTGATCGGCTCACGGCTGATCGGCCAGAACTTCACCTCCGACAAATATTTCCACCCGCGCCCGTCGGCCACGACAGAGCCCGACCCGAAAGACCCGACAAAGACGATCCCGGTGCCTTATGCGGCCGACAATTCCGGCGGCTCGAACCTCGGTCCGACCAACAAGGCGCTGATCGATCGCGTCAAGGGCGATGCCGCCAAGCTCGCCAAGGAGAATCCGGGAACCCCGATTCCGGTCGATCTCGTCACCACCTCGGGCAGCGGTCTCGACCCCGATATCACACCAGCCGCAGCGCTGTTCCAAGTGCCCCGCGTCGCCAAAGCACGCCACCTGGACCCTGAGAAATTACGCGCGCTGGTCGACCAGCAAACCCATGATCCATTGCTCGGCATCATCGGCGAGAAGCGGGTCAATGTGCTCGAACTGAACCTCGCCCTCGACCAGCTTCACTGACGGAGGCTGACTATTGCCGAAGGGCAGCGATGAGTGCGGGTAAAGCCGTTGCCATTCTGATCGTCGATGACGAGCCGCCGATCCGTCGGTTTTTGCGGTCGAGCCTCGCAGCGGCGGGCTACCATGTCATCGAGTCCGAAGATGCCGCCGGTGCGCTGCGGCTGCTGGCGGCAGAGAAACCGGATGTGATCATCCTCGATCTCGGGCTCCCTGATCGCAGCGGTTTTGATCTGATCCCCGAGATCCGCAACATATCGACGGTGCCGATTGTCGTTCTGTCGGCGCGCCACGACGAACACTCTAAAGTCGAGGCCCTTGACCTGGGCGCTGACGATTATGTCGGCAAACCATTCGGCATGGCCGAGCTGATGGCGCGGCTGCGCGCCGCGCTGCGCCATGCCTTTCAGGTGCAGGGCGAGATCCCGGTATTCTCATCGGGGGATCTGTCGATTGATCTGGTGCGCCGCCGCGTCACCCGCGGCGGGTCTGAGATCAAACTGACACCCAAGGAATTCGATTTGCTGCATCACCTCGTGGTTCATGCCGGCAAGGTGCTGACCCACCGTCAGCTGCTGCGTGAGATCTGGGGCCCGGCGCATTCGGAGGATGTGCAGTATCTGCGCGTGCTGGTTCGCGGACTGCGGCACAAACTCGAACCCGACCCGACGCGACCGACGCATGTTCTGACCGAAACCGGGGTCGGCTATCGCCTCCAGCTCCCGCCCGAGCACTGATCAACGACCGGTCGATTGCGCAAGTTGAGCGGTATCAACGCGACCAGCCGCTTTCGCAATTTGGCTGAGCTTCACATCGGTCAATCGGGCTTGGGTGCGAACCAGCAGATCGGCTCGGCGAGATTGGGATCGGCGGCCATAGGCTTCTGTGCTGTGCTGACGATCTAGGTTCGGGGTCGCAGAAACGAGCAAATAGGGGCCAAATGCGTCGGATCCGAATTCAGCTTGGTCCACTCCCGTTCGATCCGACCCAAAACGGCCTCATATCCGTCATCCGGCCAAAACTCCATATGCGTCCCATAATCGTAGTCCCCAGGACGCAATCCGTTTTCATAGAGTTGTTTGACAATTTGCAAGCTCGTCTGTCGCACTTCTTCAGAGGTGCGCGCGCCGAGCTGCTCTCGCGCCGCCTTTGCGATCTCCCATAAGCCAACATAATCCACCTCTGCCTCTTTGACAAAACCGTTCACTATCTCACCAATACGTCGCGTGTCGGCGCTCTTCATGGGAAATGGATCTTCGTGAATGGAATTCCGGGGACATTAACGTCGACGGCAGGGGGACCACTATCAGAAACCGGACGAAACGTAACGTACCCGGCATTCTCGGGCAGCTGAACTACTATAATTTTTTCATTTTGAAGCCGGACGTGGCCACCGACACGCAAATATGCAAACAAATCGCTTGCTGCTTGTAAGCCGCCCGGAAGTTCTCGAACCTGAGGACTATCGCCTTTTCGCCCGATCGGCGTGCCGCCGGGCATCATTTTATCAGTGACGCGTTTGATTGCTGCCGCTTCAACGGCCTCGTTCAGGCGATCGAGTGCCTCCTGGCTGGGGGCAGAGCGGGGATTGGCGACATAGGTCAGGTGTGGATTGGTCGGATCGATCTGACGCAGGGTCGCAATGGCCGCATCCCACTGCGCTTGGCGCACCGGCGCCATCGAATCGAGCATCTCCTCAGGTGCGCGCTCGTTTTCCTCGCGCTGGGCGGTGTGCATCGGTGGCTGCCCGCCATCCGCCGGTGCAAACCAGCCGGGGTTGGGCGGCACCCCGGCCCGCAGATGATTGTCTGGGTCCCACGTGCGCCGTGACAAGGCGGCGCTTTTCCAGTGGGTGCAAGGCCCACTCGGCGACCGCTCCCGCCGGAAGCAACCGGGGCAGGCATGGAGGTGACAAAATGTCTGAAGCCCTCGGCTAACGGTCACGAATTTGGTGACCGTGCGAGTGTGCAGGCCGCAACGCGAGTGAACGCCGAGCAATCCTCGAAAAGGACGATGTGCAGGCCGAC
>JAFAOB010000383.1 GCA_019238055.1 Alphaproteobacteria bacterium | reverse complement strand
CACTAAAGGATGCGGGGCTCAAGGCCTCCGAAATCGACGAGGTCATTCTGGTCGGCGGCATGACCCGCATGCCCAAGGTCATCGAGACGGTCAAACAGTTCTTTGGCAGGGATCCACACCGCGGCGTCAACCCGGACGAAGTCGTGGCGGTTGGGGCTGCGATCCAGGCCGGTGTGCTGAAGGGCGAAGTCAAGGACGTCTTGCTGCTCGATGTGACCCCGCTGTCGCTCGGCATCGAAACCTTGGGCGGCGTCTTCACTCGGCTTATCGACCGCAATACGACGATTCCGACCAAAAAGAGCCAGGTCTTCTCGACCGCCGAGGACAACCAGACCGCAGTCACGATCCGCGTCTTCCAAGGTGAGCGCGAGATGGCGGCCGACAACAAACTGCTCGGCCAATTCGATCTGGTCGGGCTTCCGCCAGCACCGCGCGGCATGCCGCAGGTGGAGGTCACCTTTGACATCGATGCCAACGGCATTGTGCAGGTCTCGGCCAAGGACAAGGCGACCGGCAAGGAGCAGCAGATTCGTATCCAGGCCTCGGGCGGTCTGTCCGAAGCGGATATCGAGCGAATGGTGAAAGACGCCGAGGCGCATGCCGGCGAAGACAAGCGCCGCCGCGAATTGGTCGAAGCCAGAAACAACGCCGATGCGCTGATCCATACGACCGAACGCACCTTGCGAGACAACAGCGAGAAAATCGCGCAAGGCGATCGCGAGTCAGTCGAGCGGGCCGTACAGGCGCTCAAGGACACGCTCGGCAGCGAAGACACCGAGCAGATCAAGTCGAAGACCGAGGCCTTGGCCCAGGTCTCGATGAAAATCGGCGAGGCGCTCTACAAGGCCGAACAAGCAGCGCAAGCCGGCGGCGGTCACGGCGGTCCGGACACGGCCGGTGACGGTCATGGCGGTAGTGCCGGCGGTGCCGATGACAAAGTCGTTGACGCCGATTTCGAGGAAGTCGACGATCAAAAGAAGCGTGGTTCGGCGTAAGCTGAGCCGCCGATCAAGTATGGATCGGATGCGGTCACCCCGGCGAGCCTTCGCCGGGGTGACTCGTGGCGGGCAACTTTTATAGCGAATGCTTCTCCAGCATGGCTAAGCAAGATTTTTATGAGGTTCTCGGCGTATCCCGATCAGCCAGCCCCGATGAGCTCAAGCGGGCTTATCGCAAGCTCGCGATGCAATTTCACCCGGACCGGAATGCGGGTGACAAAAGCGCAGAACAGAAATTCAAGGACATCAACGAGGCTTATGATGTCCTGAAGGACGATCAGAAGCGCGCTGCCTATGACCGTTTCGGCCATGCCGCGTTTGAGCAGGGTGGCGGGCGTGGTCCCGGAGATTTTGGGTTTACGGGTGGCTTTGCCGACATCTTTGACGAGATGTTCGGGGAGTTCATGGGGGGCGGAAGGCGCGGGCAAAACGGCCCGAGTCGGGGCAGCGATCTACGTTATAATCTCGAAATTAGCTTGGAAGAGTGTTTCCGCGGCAAGCAGACGACAATTCGCGTCCCCAATCTTGTCGCTTGTGATCAATGCCACGGCACCGGTGCGGAAGCCGGTTCGAAACCGATAACCTGTCCGACATGTCACGGCCGGGGACGCATTCGGGCGCAGCAAGGCTTTTTCACGATCGAGCGCACTTGCACCGCTTGCCAGGGTGCCGGTCGCATCATTGAAAAACCCTGCCGAGCGTGTGCCGGTCAAGGCCGGGTGCGAAAAGAAAAAACTCTATCGGTCAATATCCCGCCAGGCGTCGAAGACGGCACCCGCATTCGTCTTGCCGGGGAAGGTGAGGCCGGGGTGCGCGGTGCTCCGCCGGGAGACCTCTTCATTTTTGTCACTGTGACGCCGCATCGGATTTTCCAGCGTGACGGTGCAAATATTCATTGCCGGGTGCCCATTCCGATCACGACGGCGGCGCTCGGCGGGGCGATCGAGGTGCCAACGGTGGACGGCAGCCGGACCAAGGTCAATGTACCGGCGGGCACCCAATCGGGCCATCAGTTCCGGCTACGCGGCAAGGGTATGTCGGTACTGCGCTCGTCGTTGCGCGGTGACATGTTTGTCGAGGCAGTTGTTGAAACGCCGGTAAACCTGACAAAGCGCCAGCAGGAGTTGTTGCGGGAATTCGAGAAGGAAGGCGATCGCGGTCGCACCCATCCCGAGAGCGAAGGCTTCTTCGCCCGCGTCAAAGAATTCTTCGAGGATTTGCGCGAGTAGCGGTCGATCTCGGCAACCGACCAGCCGAACAACATCATCCAGCATTGGCGGTGCCTCGCAAGGATCAGAACCGGCCCGCGGGAGGGCGGGAAGCTCTACTCTGCCGGGATCGCCTCCATGGTTTTGGTTGTCAGTGATTCGGCG
Organism: Alphaproteobacteria bacterium; assembly: GCA_019238055.1. GTDB lineage: Bacteria > Pseudomonadota > Alphaproteobacteria > ATCC43930 > CGMCC-115725 > AP-15. Next base: position 3,818 of record JAFAOB010000383.1, on the reverse strand, counting down.
GCCGCCACATCGCTGTGCGCCAGGACCGCCTCCAGTGTATTGCGAATCTCGGTGAGCTTGGCCGGATGCTCGACCTTATGGCCAAACAGGTTCTTTACGTAAAAAACGTCGACGACCTTCTCGCCATAGGTCGAGATTTTGGCGCTGGAGATCTGCAGATTGAGCCGGGTCAATTCGCGCGTCAGTTCGAATAACAAACCTGGGCGATCGCGCCCGTTCACCTCGATCACCGTATGCAACGCGCTCGCCTGATTGTCGATCAAGACGCGCGGCGCCACCGTGAAGACCTGCAGCCGGCTTGGAAGGGCCGGCCGCCGCGCGAGTTCGCGGTGCGGCTTTAAATCCCCGGTCAACACATTTTCGAACACGACCGCAAGCCGCGCGAGCTTATCAGGGCGATCGAAAGCGCGGCCCACAAAATCCTGGACCCAAAAGATATCAAGGGCCATGCCGTTCGACATCGTCATGATGCGAGCGTCGACAATGTTCGCACCGCTGACCGCGAGCGCACCGGCAATGCGCGAGAACAAGCCTGGGTGGTCAGCTGTGTAAAGTGTGATCTCGGTGACGGCCCGCTTCGCATCGACGCGCTTTTCGACGACGAGGGGGGCGCCGCTCGCTTGCGCTTCGCGCATCAATCGCGCATGGCGAGCGTGAATCTCGGCCTCGAAGGAAAGCCAATAGTTCGGGTAACCAGCCTTTATAAAGGCCGCGAATTCGGCCTCGGTGAAATCGGGGAGTTTCTCGCGCACCGCGGCCTGAGCGGCTGCAATCCGGGCGGCTCGCGGCTCGGCGATCAGCCCCCCGGACATAACTTCGACGGCACGCTCGTATAGATCGCGCAATAACGCGGCTTTCCAGCCGTTCCAAACTTGCGGCCCGACCGCACGGATATCTGCACTGGTCAGGATCAGCAGCAGCTTGAGCCGCTCAGGCGACTGCACGAGGGCGACAAAATCGGCGATCGTGCGCGGATCGTCGATGTCGCGCTTAAACGCGGTCCCGCTCATCAGCAAGTGCCAGCGCACCAGCCAAGCGACAGTCTCGGTCTCCTCGGCGCTGAGCCCGAGCCTGGGGCCGAGCTTCAGCGCAATTCCCTCGCCGAGGACCGAGTGATCACCGCCCCGCCCCTTGGCGATATCGTGCAGCAACACCGCGAGATAGAGCGCCCGGCGCGAGATGATCGTCGGAAAGAGTGCGCTCGACAGCGGCGCCTCGTCCTTTAATTGGCCGATTTCGATTTTGTGCAAAATGCCGATCGCGAACAGGGTGTGCTCGTCGACCGTATAATGATGGTACATGTCGTATTGCATCTGGGCGACGACACGCCCGAAATCGGGAATAAAGCGGCCAAGGACACCGGCCTCGTTCATGCGCCGCAGCGCCGCTTCGGGATCCTTGCGCGATGTCAGGATTTCGAGAAAGAGGCGGTTCGCCTCGGGATTTTCGCGCAGTGCAGCATCGATCAGGCGCAGCGATTGGGTGGCGCGGCGCAAGGCTCGCGGATGGATGTCGAGTTCGGCGCGCTGCGCCACATGAAAGAGACGAATCAAAGCAATCGGGTCTTTTTCGAAAAAATCCTCCGACGGAATTGTCAGCCTCTCCCCGTCGAGGACAAAACCTTCAAGCCCGCGCCGGCCAATACCCCAGCGCACCCATGATAGCCGCCGTTTACGCTGCTGGTCGGCTTCAAGGATCGCACAAAAGATGCGGGTCAGATCGCCGACATCCTTGGCAATAAGAAAATAGTGCTTCATGAACCGCTCGACCCCGCGGCTGCCCGCATGATCGGTGTAGCCCATGCGCTGACCAATCTCGGTCTGGAGATCGAATGTCAGCCGTTCTTCGGCGCGCCCGGCGAGAAATTGAAGATGACAGCGCACCGTCCACAGAAATTTTTGCGCCCGGGAAAAGCGCTGCGATTCCGCGGCCGACAGCACGCCCAAATCGACGAGCTTGGCGACATCCTCGATGCGGTAGATGTATTTGGCGAGCCAGAACAGCGTGTGGAGGTCCCTGAGCCCCCCCTTTCCCTCCTTGACATTGGGCTCGAGCTTGTAGCGGCTGTCGCCGCCGCGACGATGGCGCTCGTCGCGTTCAGCGAGCTTGGCCTCAATGAATTGCGCCGCGGTCCCACGCACGATTTCGGCGTCAAACCGCCGTTTGAGCTCGCTAAAAAGCGCTTCGTCGCCCCACAAATAACGTGCTTCGATCAGGCTGGTGCGGATCGTCAGATCGGATCGCGCATGCCGCAAGCAGTCCTCGACCGAACGGGTCGCGTATCCGACCTTTAAGCCAAGGTCCCAAAAGCTATAGAGCAGCGATTCGACGACCTGCTCAGTGTGAGGGGTCTGCTTGTAGGGCAGCAGGAACACCAGATCGATATCGGAATAAGGCGCCAGTTCGCCGCGGCCATAACCGCCGACGGCGACCAAGCCCAGCCTTTCACCCGAAGTCGGGTTGGCAAGGGGATAGAGTTCGCCGGTAACGACATCGAACAGGGCGCGGATCAGTTGATCCATCAGAAAACATTGCTGGCGTATTACCGCCGCGCCATCGCCTTTTTCCTCGAAACGGCGGCGTATCTCGGCGCGGCCCTTGGCGAGAGCAGCCTTCAGTGCAGGGATCAGTGCGGTACGGTCGGGGTTTGGCGATCTGACGCGGCGCGCGACAGCCGATAGCTCCTCGCTCAGTTGCCGGCGGTCAATGATGTCGCGTTGCCGCACGATCGTCCCCATGACACCCCTCCCTTACACGGCGCGCGCAACGGCCGGCCATTTCGGTTCAGCGCCGGCAATAGGTGCCGCCGGCCCACGAGATATGTGAGCCCGTCGCGTGCAATTCACCCGTTCAGGGTGTGCCGAGCGGGTTTAAAGATGGCGGCCGGCGTCGACGCTGACGATCGACCCTGTCGTGTGCGTCAGGTGGGTTATGCAGGCCATCACTGCCTTTGCTACATCGTGTGCTTCGATCGCGCGTTTTAATGGCGTCGTCATAGCCGCTGCCGCCATCATCTCTTCGGTGCGGCCGGGCACAAATCCGGTATGCACCATCCCCGGGGCCACGACGATGACGCGGATCTCCGGGCCAAGCACGCGCGCGAGCGCCATGCTCATCGTGTTGAGAGCCGCTTTTGATGCACCGTAGATGATCGAGCTGCCGGTCCCGCTTTGTGCCGCCCCCGAAGAGATGTTGATGATGACCCCGTCCCCTGACTCGCGCAACAGCGGGACAAAGGCACGGATGGTGGCGAACGGTCCGCGCACATTGGCGGTCAGCACCGCATTGATCAGATCGTCGCCGAGCGCTTCGAGATCATGATGCGGAACCATCCGGGTAAATCCGGCGGAATTCACCAGGATGTCGGCGCGCCCATAAGTATCGCGAACCGCTGCTGCCACCCTGCGGATCTGCGGCGTATCTTCAAGCGGCAAATACATCGCCTTGTGCCCCGCGCCGGGCAATTCGCCGATCAGTGCCGCAGCGCGGTCGGCACCCCTGTTGTAGCCGACAACGACCCGCGCCCCGGCCGCCGCAATCAGCCGCACACTTGCCGCCCCGATGCCGCTGCTGCCGCCGGTCACCACCGCAACTTTGCCGGATAAGGACGAAATATCGTCGATCGCCATTGTCGTCGCTCCTTTAGTATCCGACCGGGAAAGAACCGTGGGGCCCACACGTCACCGTCATTCCCGCGAAAGCAGGACTCCAGGGCCGAAGCTGCGACGGCCGCCCCTGGCCCCCCGCTTTCCTCACGGGACAACCACCGGGTCAAGCCCGGTGGCTAAAGGCCCACCGTGGGCTGAAGGCGCACGGGG
>JAFAOB010000365.1 GCA_019238055.1 Alphaproteobacteria bacterium | reverse complement strand
TTGCGCGCGATCGAGCCACGCCGCGACGATCGTGCGCGCAAAACTGTCGCCGTGCTCGGGGGCCGGGTAGGCAACGACTGTCGCCGCCTGCAGCAACCGCAGCCCTTTGAGCGTCAGCAACTCGGGGTCGCCCGGTCCGACTCCAATGCCATAAAGGCGCCCGTGCTGCCGTACCGTCATGTCATGCCGGTTTTGTTGCCGAGAGCTGCGTGACAGTCGCCAGCGGCCGCCACAAATGATGCGAACCGGCCGGCTCAGCGCGGCCGATGCCGATTCGGGTCAGGCTGCCATCGTGCCGCGCCTGCCATTCGAACAGGCGCGCTTCGCCCTCGATGCTGACGACATTGGCGACGAGCCGCCCGCCGGGCCGCAATGCTGCCCACATCGCCGGAAGCAAACCGGGTGTAGCGATACCGCCGCCGACGAAAATCGCATCCGGCGGAGGCAAATCGACGAGCGCCTCGGGTGCCCGTCCGATGATGACGTGCACCCCCGGCACGCCGAGAGACGAGGCGTTGCGGGCGACTATCGCAGCGCGTGCTGGATCGCGCTCGACCGCAACCGCAGTGCAACCCTCGCCGGCGCGCAGCCACTCGATTGCGATCGAGCCGCAGCCGGCGCCGACATCCCACAAACTCTCACCGGTCAGAGGCGCCAGAGCCGCCAACGTCGCGGCCCGAACCTCGCGCTTGGTCAGCTGACCGTCATGCTCGAACGCATCGTCGGGCAACCCGGCAAGCCGCGAAAATATTCGTGCTCTCGGGCCGGGGCGGCATTCGAGCGCGATCGTGTTGAGGTCGGGAACCCGCTTTTCGCCCCAATCCTGGGCTTCGGCGGAGATCACAGCCTCATGCGGCCCGCCGAGATGGCTGCACACCGTGAGCCGGCTCGGGCCCCAGCCGATCCCGGTCAACAGCGCAGCGGCGGCGCGGGGCGTCCCGCCATCCTCGGAGAGTGCCAGCACGCGGCGGCCAGGCATCAGCTGCAGACGCAATGCGTCGAGCGGGCGCGCGTGCAGACTGATCGCGGCACATTCAGCGAGCGGCCAGCCGAGCCGGGCAGCCGCGAGGCTGAACGCGCTCGGCTGCGGCAGGATCGTCATTTCGGCGTGCGGGAAGCGGCGCACCAAGACCGCGCCAACCCCGTACCACAACGGATCGCCGCTCGCCAACACCACGACCCGCCGGCCGCGCCATGCCGCAACGGTCTCGACCGTGCGGGCGAGCGGCCGCTCCCATGCGAGCCGCTCGGCACTTCCTCCGGGGGGCACCATCGCGAGATGACGCAGGCCCCCAACCAGCAGCTCGGCGGTTTCGAGCAGGGCCCGCGCCGCCGGCGACAAGCTATCGATACCGTCTTCGCCGATGCCGATGACGGCGAGCCAGCGCGTCACCGGCGGCGAGCCAGCGCATTGACCGCGGCCGCGGCAATCGCACTGCCGCCGCGCCGGCCATGCAAGGTGATAAACTCGATCCCCTGCCCAAAGGCGGCGAGCGCCGCTTTGGCCTCGGCCGCACCGACAAACCCGACCGGAAAACCCAGGATAACGGCCGGCCTCGCCGCACCCTCAGCCAAAGTTTCGAGCAGCCGGAACAAAGCTGTCGGCGCGTTGCCGATCGCGACCACAGCGCCCGCGAGATGCGGCCGCCACAGTTCGACCGCCGCCGCCGAGCGTGTCGTCCGCTTTGCTGCAGCCAGGCCGGCAACAGTTGGATCGCGCAAGAAACACAGGATTTCGTTCGCATCGGGAAGGCGCTCGCGGTTGATGCCGGCCGCGACCATCGTCGCATCGACCAGGATCGGCGCCCCTGCTATCAGTGCCGCGCGTCCGGCAGCAGCGGCCTTTGTCGACCAGGCCAGATCGTTGAGGATCGCGACATCGCCTGCGGCGTGCGCGATGCGCTCCGCCACCCGTCGCAGCGGCCGTGGGAAGCGCGCGAGATCGGTCTCAGCGCGCACCAACGCCATTGACCGGCGCGAGATCGCACCCGGATCGCGGAGATAATCGTAACACCGCGGCGGCCCCTCACCCCTGCCCTCTCGCCGCGGGCCGGGAGAGGGAAGGATCCGCCCAGCGGGAGAGTTAGAGGCAACTCTCGTGACCGAAATGGGCCGCTGGCGCGCGGCGGTGACGCCAAGCGTCCAGGCCTCTTCGCCCTCGACGAGGTCGCGCTGAGCCGACGTCAAGCCCGGGTCACCAAAAAACAGTGCCGCGAGTTCGCCGGCGCGGTCGCGCGCGGCGAGATAACCCGCGACGGCACGGACTTGTGCGGCATCTTTGGTCTCGCCGGGCCCCCGCTCGATCGCCCACAATGATGGATATACTTCCGCCATGACGATCGACACCTCGTGCGGCGCACGAAGGCCGGTTTCGAACGGCCATATTTGCACCTGATCGCGCCAGCGCGGGTCGTCGCGCAAAGCGCGCACTACGGGAATGCCGGTCAGGGCCTGCCCACCGACCGACCCGGCCCCGAGCAGTTTCCAGCAGGGCTGCGCGCTCGGGATGTACAAATCGACAATGCGGCGCTCAGCAAGCCCATCGCTGTCATGGCGGCGATGATGTTTGCTCTGCAGATGCCTGCGAACCGGTGCCGCGGGGCAGCCCCAGAACGGAAACTCGCTGTCGGACACCCGGCGGTTGAGCGCTTCGGCGACATCGAAGCGATTGTTGCGATTGTTTTCGTCGTCCACTATGAGGGACGCGATCTCGTCCCAGACCGCGCGCCATGGCGGACCCGACAAACCGAGCCGGGCGGCAAAACCGGCCGGGTAGCCGAACGGGAAATCAAAGCCGAGCAGGACGCGCTGATTTTGCTCCCGCGCTGCCGTCAGCCACTCGACGAGCAGCATGCGCACCGCATGGCGAGTAGCCATATTGATTACATTTTCACTCCTATCATCTCGTCGGCACAGCCAGATGCTGTCGCGGCCGAGGCGCGGGACATTCGCGGCGCTCCAATCGACCATGATGACGGTGTCGAACATCATCGATGGTGATCGTGACCGTCGTGGTGGGGATGGGAATGGCCATGCCCATCGGGGGCGTCGACGCCGATGCCGCGGACATGATGATGATGGCCGGCCTGCACGGCGCCGGCATCGGCTTCGTAGCCGATGATCTGGGTACGGTATTTGCACAGCTGGCAATTCATCGCCGGCTGAGCTTCGTGCAATTCCGCGACCCGCGCGCAGAAGGCATCGAGCACGGCGGGATGGTCGCGCAGATAGGGCGCGTCGACGAATTCGATCTCGGGAAACTGCCGGGCGACTGCCGCGCTCTGGGCGTAGATGCGTTTGACCAGAACACCGGTGAACAGAAAATACGGGAACACGACGATGCGGCTAAAGCCGAGCCGCGCTGCCCGCGTCAGCGCCTGATCGACGCGCGGATGAGCAACACCGCTGTAAGCGGTCTCGGCCCAGCCGAACCCCATCCCCTCCCACAGCATGCGCGCGACCTTGGCGATATTCGAATTGGCATCCGGATCGTTGGTGCCGCGCCCGACAACGAGAAGCAAACTGTCGCTTCGATCCACACCGTTCAGCGGCGCCGCCATACCAATCCGGTCGGCGGCTGCCCGCAGCAGGTTTGGGTCAATCGCCAAGTCACGGCCAAAACGCACCTCGATCTCGGGATGGGCCGCGGCAAAGCTGTTGATCTCCCATGGGAGATCGTTCTTGACATGGCTCGCCGCGAACAACATCCCAGGGACGGCGAGCATGCGACACGCACCGCGCCCAGCCAGTGCCGAAAGTGCGTCGCGGATCGTCGGGCGGGCAAATTCGAGATAGCCGGTCGCGAATTCGACGCCGGGCAGCCGCCCGCGCAGCGCTGTTGCCAGCAATTCGAACTCGGCGATTGCCTCCGGATCGCGGCTGCCATGGCCGCAGATCAGCACCGCCGTCTCCGTCATCGGTTGACCCTCCCCCACCCGCAGCCGAGACTGCCGCCGCCATGATCCCGGTCGCCGCCAACCCGTTGCTGCTGCTCGCCGCCGGCCTTGCGGTCGATGCCTGGTTTGGCGACATGCCGGCGTTGTTCGCTCATGTGCCGCACCCGGTGGTCCTGGCGGGCCGTGCGGTCGCTTTTTTCGACCGTAAACTGAACCGCGAGATCCGCGGCGAGGCCGCGCGCCGCGTGCGGGGGATTCTTACTGTTTTCGTGCTGGTCGGCGGCGCCGCAGCACTCGGGCTGGCGATCGCGAGCCTGTGCCGCAGCAGCGCTGCCGGCACGGCGGTCGAGATCCTGCTGATCGCGATCCTTGTCGCCCAGCGCAGCCTGTTCGAACACGTCGCTGCGGTCGCGCGCGCGCTCGCCGGTGGCGGTCTTTCCGCCGGGCGCGATGCGGTGCGGCATATCGTCGGCCGCGACCCTGCCAGCCTCGATGCCTACGGCGTCGCACGCGCCGCGATCGAGAGTCTCGCCGAGAATTTCAGCGACGGCGTGGTAGCGCCGGCCTTCTGGTATCTGGTGCTCGGATTGCCGGGGCTGTTCGCCTACAAGATGGCCAACACGCTCGACAGCATGATCGGCCATGCAACACCGCACTACCGCGCGTTTGGCTGGGCGGCGGCGCGTTTTGACGATCTCGCCAATCTGGTACCGGCGCGGCTCAGCGGGGCGCTGATTGCCGCAGCCGCTGCCTTTTCGCGCAGCGGAAGACCGGCGCGCGCCGTCATCATCATGCTGCGCGACGCGCGCAAGCACCGCTCGCCAAATGCCGGCTGGCCCGAGGGTGCGATGGCCGGCGCTCTCGGCTTGGCGCTGGCCGGTCCGCGGCGTTACGGCGAGGTCGTTGTCGCTGATCCTTGGGTCGGTGACGGGAGTGCGCGCGCGGCGCCGCGAGACATCGACCGGGCGCTGGTGATCTACAAGGATGCCTGTCTGATCCTGTGGGGTCTCGTTATCGGCGCGTGGCTTGCCGGCCATCTCAGCTTCCTTGCCTGAGCCGTGGGGATCGCGCCGCGGCGAGGAGACGGGCGAGATCGAGGTGCTGCTCAAGATGGTCGGCAAGCGCATCGAGGGTGGTGTCGACGAGCTGCTCATAGGCGACGACACCGGTCTCAGCGCCCAGCCTTGCGAGAAAGGCGCGACGAAAACCGTCCCTAGTGAAAAGGCCGTGCAGATAGCACCCGG
>JAFAOB010000099.1 GCA_019238055.1 Alphaproteobacteria bacterium | reverse complement strand
TGGTCGCGCCAGTCGATGTGCCAATGGGTCCGGGTTTGAGATTTCCGGGCGTGTTGATGAGTTGCGGACTTGTGTCGTCCTGAGTACCGCCACGATTGGCTGGGTCCAACGATGCGCGCCCGGTCAAGCTTAGCAAAGGATGCATTGTGGGTTTAAGCCCAGGAGGAAAAATGGCGCTGCTCATTGTCGATCTTGATAAGTATATCGGCAACGCAAAGGCGTGGCGCGACACCTTCGAGGAGAAAATCCCCGACTTGGAAATTCGTATATGGCCCGACACTGGGAATTTACCGGAAATCGAATACCTCGCCTTTATGCGGCCCAATTTCGATGTTCTGCCCGATTTTCCCAATTTGAAGGCGATGTTCAGCCGGTCGGCTGGGGTCGAAGCCTTTATCAACCATCCGCGGCTCCCAAAGGTCCCGCTCGGTAAGATCGAACCGCCGGGCGGCGATCCGATGATGACCGAATACGTCGTCATGCATGTGCTGCGGCTGCATCGCGATATGCCCGGCTATCAGATGGCTCAGGCCAAGCGGGAGTGGCGCCGAACCAGGATCGTGCGCCCCGAGGAACGCCGCATCGGCTTTCTCGGCTTTGGGATGATGGCAAAAGCACCGGCGCTGGTGTTGAAGTCGCTTAGCTTCCCGGTCCAGGCTTGGGTACGCAAGCCCAGAGAACAGGCCGAAATCCCGATTTTTTATGGCCGCGACCAACTCAAGGCATTTCTCAGCCAGACCGATATTGCCGTCTGTTTATTGCCGCTGACCCGCGAAACGGAAGGACTCTTCTGCGCCCGTACCTTTGCGATGATGCCGAGAGGGGCGATGCTGGTGAATGTCGGGCGCGGCAAGCATGTCGTCGTCGAAGACCTGATCTCTGCTCTCGATTCGGGACAGCTATCCTACGCCGCGCTGGACGCGCTGTGGCCGGAGCCCTAGCCGCCCGAAAGCCCGCTGTGGCTGCACCCCAAGGTCACGGTCATGCCGCATGTCGCGCGGCGTCCGACTGTTTTGCAGCTGGTGAGCGAGATCGCCGCAAATATCCGCAGCATCGAGGCCGGCGGCCCGCTGTTGCAGCAAGTCGACATCATGTTGGGTTATTAAGATACCACTCGATCATCCGGGGGTGAACTGATTGACAAAGTTTGGGCCGCTCCCAATGCGGGGAGAGGCCCAATGTAACACTTAAGGCTAAAACCAGCGATCGCCTAATCCGCTAGCGGTTAGCTCCTCCTGTGTTATCGCCGCCGTTGTTCGCGTTGGCGCCGCCATTGTAGCCGTTATTGCCGTAATTTCCATTGCCCCCGCCATTTGAGCTACCGGTCTCGACAACCCCAGTCAATTCATCGGGCCGCAGCAGCATCACGACGCGCGAGCCGTCCGGCGCCATCGCGTGAATGACAAAGGCCTCGGGCGTGACGCTGACATCGCGGAAGCCCGACTGCAGCAGCGACTGGCGGATGCGCTCCCGGGTGTTGGAGGTCACATTGGCGCCATTGGCCCAGCCGCTGCCGCCTCCGCCCCGATTATTGTAGGCGCCGGTCATGCCGTTGTTGCCGGCAGCCATCCCACCGTTATACCCGCCTGCTCCGTTATAGGCGCCGTTGCCGGCATAACCAGCATCGGCGCCGTTGTAGCCAGCGGTAGCGCCGGTATAGCCGCTGTTGGCATTGCTGCTCGTGTAACCCGGCATGCCGTTCTGATCGCCCGTGGTGCCCGTCATCGCACCGTTTTGGGCAAAAGCGGGGGCTGCCAGCAGGGCCAACGATGCGACGATCGAAAATACAGGAACGCGCATGTCATGCTCCTTGACGTTGGTGACATGCGTCAAACGTTGTCTGGCTCGAATCGTCACTATAGAGCAAAAATTCCCAAGTTCCACTTATTAACGATATAGATCAATTTTCTGGATGGCCGACGGCAATGGTAGGACGCTATCTCGATGTGGTCGAGCAAGACGTTAAGGAAAACGTCGGCGACTTCCTGCCCGCGCTGTCAATCGAAGCTCAGGCTCCGGTCCGGACCCCGAGCCGCTCGTTCAGGCTCTCGACAATGCGCGCTTTCGCCGCCATCAGGTCAATGTCATTGTCGACAACGGGGCTCAGAGCGGGGCGCTGACCGGAAAACTGCATCTCCGGTCGGGCCCGAGACGGGATCGACGAGCCCTTTGCTACTCCGCGAATGGCGGGGTTACCCCGTCGGGGAGCGGCACCTCGAAGGCATTCTGAATATTGCCGATCACAGTGTAGTAGCCGACGATCGAAATCACCTCGACCAGCCCGGTTTCACCGAGGCTCGCGATCGCATCGGCAAAGGTCGCGTCGGAGAGCCGCTGGGTGCGGAACAGCTCGATGCAAATCCGGTGCACCAACGCCTCGTCCGCCCTCGGGAAGATCGGCGTTTCGCCGCGGCGAATGGCTTCAACCGCAGCTTGCGGGACGCCGGCTTTCTCGGCGAGCGGAGCATGCGCGTACCATTCGTATTGCGCCCGCCAAAAGCGGGCGGTGCTGATGATCGCGAGTTCAGACAGGCGGTCCGGTAACGAGGTACCCCAGCGCAGATGCTCGCCCAGTTGCGACGCGTGCTCGCAAATTCCGGGGGCGCGGATCAGCAGCTGAAACGGTCCGCCAAACCGGCCTCGGCGGCCGGCGACGATCAAATCGTGGACGTGTTGCTGGGCGGGGGTCATCTCTTCGCGGGTCATCCCACGATAGCGGTCCATTCGTTTCTCCTGTTGTTCAACCTGTGGCCGGTCTGCCGAGATAATCTTCCCTGTCAATGCGACTTATAACATGTGAGGAATTAGGCAGGCGCGACAGCCAATTGCGGGCGAGGCGAAACTTGCCTCTAGCGGCATCAGCCGCCGCCGAATTCCGGCCGCAGGCGCATAAAACAGCGCGCTTGAGATTACAGCGAATTAATTCCGGCGAAAGCCGGTTGTCACCCGGTCGGTCCCATTATGTCTTGCGATCCATCGCCCGCTCGCGACGCCTTTTGGCTGTTCGGCGGGAGTCAACGCGCAACAAGAGGATAGAATGCCGAATATTTCCCCTGAGAAGCTTCGCCTTCCGAAAGTGCCTCGCAGCCGGGCTGCGGTTATCGGCTTTGGGGTTGGAGCGACGCTCGCCTTGTCGCCGATGGTCTGGGCGCAAAGCACGGCAGCGCCGACGACACAGACAATGACCGCGCCGGTGGCCCTGATCCAGCAGCAGAGCTTTGCGCCTTTAGTCAAAAAGGTGCTGCCTGCGGTTGTCAATATTTCGGTAACCCAAAAAGCCGGTACCGACCAGATGGCCGAGGAGGAGGAAGAGCCGTTTCAGGGCGCGCCGTTCCATAGCTTTCCAAATTCTCCGTTTGATGAAATGCTGCGCCGGTTTTTCGAGCAGCAAAATCCGAGCGGCGGCGAGCGACATATGTTTCCGCAAATACCGGAAGGTATGCCTCAGCGCATCGCGCTCGGTTCAGGATTTATCATTGACCCGTCGGGTTACGTCGTGACCAATAACCATGTGGTTGGCGATGCCGGCAAGGTTGAAGTCATTTTACAAGATAAGAGCAAATATACCGCCAAAATCATCGGTCGCGATTCCAAGACCGATCTTGCTGTTTTAAAGATCGACGCAGGTCACCCGCTGCCCTATGTCACGTTTGGCGACAGCAGCGCCGCCCAGGTGGGCGATTGGGTGATGGCGGTCGGCAATCCGTTTGGGCTTGGCGGCACGGTAACCACGGGTATCATCTCGGCGCGCGGCCGCGACATCAACGAGGGGCCTTACGACGATTTCTTGCAAATCGATGCGCCCATCAACCGCGGCAATTCGGGCGGCCCGACCTTCAACCTCGAGGGCCAAGTCATCGGCATCAATACCGCAATCTATTCGCCCAATGGCGGCAGCGTCGGGATTGGTTTTGCGGTGCCTTCGAACGTTGCCAAGAACATCGTCGCGCAGCTCGAGGAGCACGGTAAAATCACCCGCGGCTGGCTCGGCGTCCAGATTCAGGAGGTCACGCCGGCAATCGCGGCAAGTCTCGGTCTGCATAACGATCGCGGCGCTCTGGTGGCGGTCGTCAATCCCGATGGTCCTGCGGCAAAGGCCGGCTTAAAGCAGGGCGATGTGATCTTGAAATTTGACGGCACCGAGATCACTCAGCTTCATGACCTGCCTCGGCTCGTTGCCACCGCCGCTCCAGGCAGCAACGCCACCATGACAGTGTGGCGCGACGGGCGGGAGACCGAGTTGCAGACAACGCTTGGGGAGCTTCCCGATAATAACAAGATCGCCTCGGCCAGCAGCGAACCGGACGCTGAGCCGTCGGCGGAGGCCTCGGCGGCAGGTATGCACTTCGCTCCATTGACCAATCGGCTGCGGCAGGAATTGCACATTGCCAAGGGGGTGAACGGCGTTGTCGTCACGGGTGTTGAAAATGGCAGCGCCGCCGACGATGTCGGCCTCAACGGCGGCGATATTATCGTCTCGATCAATCAGCAGCCGGTGCATACGCCAGAGGAGGCGGCGACCAAATTGAGAGAGGTAGCCCATTCTCATAAAAAGACGGCGCTATTGCTGCTCAATCGCCACGGGGTCACACAGTATGTCGGCATCACCCTTGGCTCCAATCAGGGATAGCAGCCAGTCGGTAATCGGCTACTGAACTGAAAGAAACGAGCCACGGGCCGCACGATGGCGCGTGGTGCGTGGCTCGATCACCCGATTCAGTCCGTTCAACGGGGTCGGAAGGCTGGAAACGACCGCGGGCTAGCCTCGCGCGACTGTAAGGGAATACGCGCTTCGAGCCGTTCGAGCTCGATTCGTGTGCGGGCCCCGGCGCGCAACAGCCGGTCGGTGGCTTCGCGCAGTTCGGTTCGGCTTTCCGATGTATCGTGATCGAGTGCCGCGTCGAAGGCGGCGAGAAAGGCGGCTATATCTTCATTGATCCGCTCGCGCAGGGCATGGTCGATAAAGCCGCCATTATCGCGGGCTTTGAGCGACTG